>JAHCJT010000127.1 GCA_026126245.1 Alphaproteobacteria bacterium | reverse complement strand
GCACGCGCGAGCGCGAGCTGGTCGAGGCGGCACGTGCCGCCGAGCGCGACGCCGTCGCCCGTGCCCAGGCCCACGAGCGCGAGATCGCCGAGAGCACCCAGGCCGAGGAACAGGCGGCCCGGGCCGCCCTAGCCGCCGCCCAGGCCGCCGTCGCTGGCCGGATCGCCGACGCCGAGCGCGCTGCGGCCGAGGCGCGCGACCGCGCCACCGACGTGGCGCGGCAGACGTCGGCGCTGAGCTCGCGGCAGACCGCGCTGGACGAGATCGCTACCCAGGTCGACGGTGAAATCGCCGATCTGGAGATGCGCCGTACCTTCCGCGAGGCCCGCCGGTCGTGGATCGCCGATCCGTCGGCCGATCGCCAGGAAGCGGCGGCGGTCCGCGCCCGCCTCGCCGAGCTTCGCGCCGAACTGGTCGAGAAGCAGGCCGCTTGCGACAACCTCGCGCGTGAGGCGGCGTCGCGGGCCCAGCGCCTGCGCCAGATCGAGACCGACAGCCAGGGCTGGCAGGGTCGGCTTGACGATGCGGCACGCCAGATGGCGGCACTCGACGAGCGCCGGCAGGCGCTGGAGCTGCAACTCGCCGCGCTCGAAGCCCGGCCGGCGCACCTGGTCAGCCAGCGTGCCGCGCTGGAAGAGGACATCACCGCCGCCGAACAGGCGCGCCGCATCGCCGCCGATCGCCTGGCCGACGGCGAGAACCGCCAGCAGGCGGCCGACAAGGCGCTCAAGCAGGTCGAGCACGATCTGGCCGAGACGCGCGAGCAGCGCGTGCGCCGCGAGGGCCTGATGGAACAGGCCGAACGCGACCGCCGCGCCGTCGTCGACCGCATCGAGGAACGCCTGCGGGTGGCGCCGCAAGCCCTGCTCGAGATCGCCGAGGCCCAGAGCCTGGACGAATTGCCGGACCTGGCACAGGCCGAGCGCCGGCTTGAGCGGCTGGTCAACGAGCGCGAGAGCATGGGCGCGGTCAACCTGCGCGCCGAGGAGGAGGCCGCCGAACTCGACCAGCAGATCGTCGCCATGACCGCCGAGCGCGACGACCTGACCGCCGCCATCGGCCGGCTGCGCCAGGGCATCGCCAGCCTCAACCGCGAGGGCCGCGAGCGCTTCCTCGCCGCCTTCGAGAAGGTCAACACCCACTTCCAGGAGCTGTTCACCAAGCTCTTCGGCGGCGGGCGCGCCGAGCTGCGCCTGACCGAGTCGGAGGATCCGCTCGAGGCCGGGCTGGAGATCGCCGCCTCGCCGCCGGGCAAGAAGCTGCAGGTGATGTCGCTGCTGTCGGGCGGCGAGCAGGCGCTGACGGCGCTGTCGCTGCTGTTCGCGGTGTTCCTCACCAACCCGGCGCCGATCTGCGTGCTCGACGAGGTCGACGCGCCGCTCGACGACGCCAATGTCGAGCGCTTCTGCGATCTGGTGGCCGAGATCGCGGCCCACTCCGACACGCGGTTCCTGATCATCACCCACCACCGCGTCACGATGGCCAAGATGCATCGCCTCTACGGCGTCACCATGGCCGAGCGCGGTGTCTCGACGCTGGTCTCCGTCGACCTCGAACAGGCCGACCGCGTGCTGGAAAGCGCCGTCGCGGCATAGGCGCAGCATCGGCGTCCCGGTCGGCGGTCTGGCCCTTCGGCTGCCTGAACGCAATCCGGTTCATCGCGCCGCGACCAGCGCCGCGCGGACCAGTGTGCGTAGGATTCGCTGCCGGATGCCGGTGGGGCGCGCGAGCCCAAGCCTGTCAAGTGCAGCGGCGTCCGGCTCCGATAGCGGGCCGGCCCGCAGCCCGCGCCAGAACAGGCGCGCCAGCGCGACGCTGCTGGCGGCCGCCGTCCTGAGAAGACCGAGAGCCGGCACCAGACGCTGCTCGACGTCAGTGAGGTCCGTACCAAACGGGAACAGCGGCAGCAGGCCGCGTTGGCGCGCCGGTTCCAGGGCACGCTCGATGCGCGCCGGCGTGTTGTCGCGGAAGGCCGCCGGGATCTCGTAGCTGCGCGCGATCTTGCCGGCGTCCTGGGCCTGACGCAGCAAAGCGTCCTGGAAACGCGAATCAGCGATGGACAGCATCGACGCGACGCATTCCGCGTCGGTCCTGCCGCGCAGGTCGGCGACGCCATACTCCGTCACGATGATGTCGCGCAGATGCCGCGGGATGGTCGTGTGGCCGTACGAAAAGCGGATGTTGGACCGCGCCTGGCCACCCTCCTCGCGCGTGGCGTTGAGGGTGATGATTGAGCGTGCACCGTCCAGCGCGAAAGCCTGGGCGACGAAGTTGTACTGACCGCCGACACCGCTCACGACGCGGCCGTCCTCCAGCCCGTCGGACACAACCGCGCCCAGCAGCGTGGCCATCATGGCGTTGTTGACGAAGCGGCCGGCGACGCGCGCCCGGCGCTTGGCGTCCTCCTCGCCGAACAGCTCGTTGACGAAGCTGACCGGTGTCATGCGGATGCGTGCGCGCTCGTCCTCCGGCATGTCGCGCAGCGCACGGTAGAACGCGCGCGGCCCGAGAAAAAAAGCAGCGTGCGCCACAACGCCGTCGACTTCACGCGTCAGGATGCCGGCCTTCATCAGCTCGAGGAAGCCGTCGACCAGCATTTCGGTGGCGCCGTACAGGCCGGCGACAAAAGGGTCCGCCTCGAATGGCGCCGGCGGCATGGCCGACAGCCGCGCGACGACGTCGCGGTACACCGCATTGTCGCGATGGCGCAGGATCAGCGCCTGGCAGACCGCATCGCCGATCGAGCCGATGCCGATCTGCAAGGTGCCGCCGTCGCGCACCAACCGCGCGACGTGGAAACCGGTGGCATACTCGACGGTGCTGACCGGCGGCTTGGGCGGCGCGAACAGCGGGAACTGCGTCGTCGGCCCGTCGAGCACGTGGCTGAAAACCTCCGCCGGCAACTCGCCGTCGCCGGTCATGAACGGCAGCTCGTCGTTGGGCTGCCCGACCAGCAGGAAATTGGCGGCGCCGGCACGTCGCGCCGCCAGTAGGTCAAGCGTCAGGTCGGGATTGCAGCTCAGGCTGTAGCGCGTTCGGCCCTCGACGGCGCGCTTGGCCACCAGCTGGGCCACGACATTGACGCCGCGATCCAGCACGTAGCGCGCCGCATGGGTGTAGTTGGCGCAGATGTAGTCCTGCTGCGCCACGGGCACGCCCAGCCAACGGCCCGCCAAAAGGAAGAATTCATAGACCGTGACGTTGGCCGGCAGGGCACCCGCGCGCCGGGCACGGGCATAGGCCAGTTCGGGATAGCCGCCGAACAGCCGCTCGGCCATCGGTGCCACGAAGCGGCGCTCCAGGTCGCTGGCGCCGCGCGGCGCCTCCAAGGTCAGCGCCGTGAAGATGCTGAGATGCACTGACGGATCGGCCTGCGCTCGCGCGAACAGGGCGTTGGCGACATGGTTGGCCTTGCCCAGACCCAGCGGCAGCGCCAGCACGATGCGCTTGCCGACGGCCGCGATGATGGCGTCGGCAAGCGAGTCGGGATCCTGGAATTGAGCCGGCTGCATGAATCCCGTCCCCGATTGGTCGCCGTGGCTGATACAGCAAGGAGCATAGCCGCAGAGCGCGCCGCGGACACAGGGCCGAGTGTGCGCCAGCCCTGACGCGCGCGCCTGAGCGCTTCCCTTTCTGTGTGCGCCGCGCCTGCTCTGTGGCTAGGTTTCCGGATGCAATGACGGAGACGGGCCGTGCAGCAGGACATGATGGACAAGCTGGCGATCGCCGAGGTGGTGCAGAACTGGGCCGTGTGGCGCGACGCCGGCGACTGGGAGCGCTTCCGCACGGTGTGGCACGACGACGGCTGGATGACCGCCACCTGGTTCCAGGGGCCGGCCGAGAAGTTCATCGAGGTCAGCCGCGCCGGCTTCGAACGCGGCGTCAGCATCCTGCACTTCCTCGGCGGCACCAGCGTCGACCTCAACGGCGAGCGCGCCACGGCGCAGACCAAGATGACCATCAGCCAGCGCGGCCTGGTCGACGGTATCGCCGTCGATGTCGTCTGTACCGGCCGCTTCTTCGACTTCTTCGAAAAGCGCGCCGAACGCTGGGCGATTGTGCGCCGCCAGCCGATCTACGAAAAAGATCGCATGGACCCGCTCAACCCCGACGCCCGGCTGACGCTCGACGCCGCCCTGCTCGCCAGCTTCCCCGAGGGCTACCGCCACCTCGCCTATCTGCAGACCAAGCTGGGCTTCACCATCAAGCACGACCTGCCGCAGCTCAAGGGACAGGCGGTGGCGCAGCTCTATGCCCACGGCCGCGCCTGGCTCGAGGGCACGCCGTCGGCGTTTCCGTCCTGACACCGGCCGCAGACCCAAGACCGTTCGCCGTGGATGGTGGTCAGGCCGCCGCCAGCTGGCGCAACAGCACATCCGCGTCCTTCACTTCGGGACAATCCGCGCCGCCAGTGAACGACTCGAGCACCGGCTGCAATACGGCCGCCGCTTGCGATGGACTGCCGCTGCCCGTATCGAGGCGCGCCAGGTCGATGGCCGCGCGGAGCGCGAACAGTTTCGCTCCCTGCCGGTCGGAGATCTCGAGCGCCTCGCGGTAAGACCGCCGCGCCGCATCGGCATCGCCGTCGCGCTCAGCCAGCCGGCCGCCCAGGCGCAGGAGTTCGGCCGCCATCGACGTGTCGCGCGTTGCGGCCTGGGTTTTTTCGGCCGACGCCAGCAGCGCGCGTGCCTCGTCGACCGCGCCGGCGCTCAGCAGCGTGTGGACCGCCAGGGCCATCGCCCAGCACAGTTGGACAGCGCCGAACAGCGATCGCATGCGCTGAAATCCCTGATGAATGTCGGCGACGCCGCCGGCAACGTCGCCAGTCGCCACCCGCGCCCGTCCCAGGGCAAGGCGGGCGATGGCCGCCGTCGGACCAGCGGCAATCGACTCAGCCAGTTCGCTGGCGCTGCGGGCCAGGCGCAACATGTCCGGCATGCGGCCCGCCGTCTCGGCGGTCAACGCCTCCTGGTACAGCGCCAGGGCGTAGGAGACGCGATCCTGTTCCTGCTCCGCGATCGCCAGCGCCTCGGCCGAGAGCCTGGCGGCACGCGACAACTGACCCCGGATCCGCAGCCCCTGGCAAAGCTGCGCCCGTAGCGCGATCGCCGGCGACCAGCCCGCGAAGTGCCGGCCGGGGTCGTGCGGGATCAGATTGCTCAGCTCCAGCGCCTCGAATGCCAGCGACTCGGCCGTGGCAAAGGCGCCGATCGCGAAATTGTTGAGTGCCGCCATGAACAACAGGGCCTGTCGCTCGCCGGGCGCGATCTGGTCGAGTCCCCACGGCACGGCGGTGAACGCCTCGACGTTCTCGCCAAAATCGCCCTTGGCGAGGCGCGCGCGGAACGACGCCAGCAACGACTGCGCCTGAACCGTATCGGCCCGTCCCATGCGGCGCGCGATTTCGATGCCGCGTGTTTCGATCTGCCTGATCCGTTCGGTATTCCAGCCCTCGGTCTGGCGCACCACGCGCGAGAGGCTGCGCAGCTGGTCGTACTCCCGCTCGAGGGATTGCGGCGATTCCGGCAACTGGCGCACGAGCATCATTGCCGCCTCGAAATGCCGGGCCGCCTCACTCAATGCCGAGCGACGTTCGGCGAGTTCCCCCGCCGCCGACCAGTGCCGGATGGCGGCCTCGACGTTGCCGCCCTCCTGGTGATGCCTGGCCACAAGTTCGGGCTGCGTCGCCACGGTCGCCGGTTGGGTCTTCTCCAGCGCGCCGACGATGCGGCCGTGCCACTCACGCCGCTGGCGCCGCAACAGACTATTGTAGGCTGCGTCGCGGATCAGTGCGTGCCTGAAGACATAGGACTCGTTGGGGGCCGCGCCGCGGCGGTCGACCAGTCGTCCCTGGACAAGCTGATCGAGCGCCGAACGACAATCGTCCTCGGCGACGTCGAGCGCCGCGGTGAGCAGCTGACGCGAGAACTTGCGGCCGATCACGGCCGCCACCTGCGCCACCGTTCTGGCCGACGCTAGGCGATCGAGCCGGGCCATCAGCGCGTCCTGCAGCGTCGCCGGTACGGCTTCCGTATCGAGCGGACGTGCCAGCCGGAAGGACTCCGCGTCCTCGACCAGGAAGCCCGCCTCGGTGAGGCCGCGGAACATTTCCTCGACGAATAACGGCACGCCGTCAGTCTTGCTAACAATGTGCTCGATGGCGGCTTCAGGCAGTGACTTCCAGTCGGCCAGCAGGCGAAGCATCGCCACGACCTGCGGACGCGGCAGGCGCTCCAAAGTCACACTGGCGGCGGTCGATTGCCCGGTCCACGGCGCGCGGTACTCCGGCCGGAAGGTGACCACCATCAGCACCGGCCAGTCGGCGATGCCGTCGGCCACGCGGGCAATCAGCTCCTGCGTCGTCGGATCGATCCAGTGCGCGTCCTCGACGTGCAGCCAGACCGGCTGCGTGCGGCTCAAGGTCCGGATGTAGTGCAGCAGCGTCGCCAGCAGTCGCTCGCGACGCTCCGCCGGCGGCAAGTCGGCATCGGCGGCGGCCGGCGGCAGATCGATGCCGAGCAGCGGCGCGACCAGACGCACGCCGCGGTCGTCGATGCCGCCGGCCGCCAGACAGCGCGCCAACTTGGCGTGGTTGACGGCGGTGTCGTCCGCGGCGTCGATCGCGGCGGCGTGCCGCAGCTGACCGGCCACCGGGTGCAGCGGCGTGTTCACGTGTTGCGGCGAGCACTGGTACTGGATCCGCAGATGCGGCTGGTTCGCCAGCTGCTGGCCAAAGGCATCGCACAGCCGCGATTTGCCCATGCCGGCTTCGCCCGACACGAGCACAAGCCTGCCGTGGCCCGCGGCCGCCCTCTGCCAGTTCTCGCGCAGGAGGTCGAGCTCCTGGTTGCGGCCGACAAACGTGTTGCGCGGCGCCGTGCGCACGGCCTCGAAGCGGCTCATGCCACGGCGCTCGCCGAGCACCAGATAGGCCGGCACCGGCTCGGGGATACCCTTGAAGGTCTGCGGCCCCAGATCGCGGTAGCTGAACAGGTCGCCCAGCAACCGGCGCGTGCTGTCGGCGATCACCAGGCCGTTCTCCGGCGCGACTGCCAGCAACCGCGCCGCCAGGTTGGGTGTGGCGCCGACGATGTTGATCTCGCGCGCCAGCTCCTCGCCCACGATGTCGCCGACGATCACGGGTCCCGACGCGACGGCGACCCGCACCGCCAGCGGCTGGCCGTGCAGCGCCGGCATCGACTGGACGGCGGCGATGATATCCAGGGCCGCATGTACGGCGCGCTCGGCGGCGTCTTCGTAGGCCTGCGGGTAACCGAAATAGGCCAGCACGCCGTCGCCCATGAACTTGGCGAGAAAACCGTCGCGGCGGCGGATCGCCGCCGATGCGTCGTCCTGGTAGCGCCGCAGGACATGAAGCAGGTCTTCGGCGTCATGCGCGGCGCTGAGGGCCGTGGAGTCGGCAAGATCGACGAACATCACCGTCAAGTGGCGTCGCTCGATCTCGTGCGCCGGCGGCGGCGCCCGCTCCGGGTCGGCGGCCGCCTGCCGCGCTGCGGCCGTCCGCAGCGCCTCGATCGCCGGCAGCAGGATCTTGCGCGGACCCAGCGGCAGGCCGAGCTCGCGCAGGTCGTCGTCGGTGAGCCGCGGCAACACCGGCCACGTGACCTCGCCGGCGGCGAACCTGTCGGCGTACCGCTCCAGCCCCAGTCCTTTCAGCCAAGTCTCGACGTCCATGGCGGCTCTCTGCCGGATCGCAACACAGGGCTTTGCCGGATCCCCCAAGGCGGCCGCTTGGCGGCTATATCATGGGCCGCCGCCCCTCAGCAGCTCCATGATACGGTCTACGGTGGCGTCGGCCAGGTTGTGCAGCTCGGCCGTCGTGCGGTTCTGGATCGGATGCGGCAGATAGACGATTGCCGGATCGAGGCCAAGCGAGTCGCACTGCGCTTCGGCAGCGTCGGCGAACGGCTCGGTCACGACGTTGACGCCGGCGACACCGCGGGAATCCAGGTCAGCAATGTCGTGCAAACTGCACGATGTGCAGGACCCTCAGTCCGACAGCGCGATGACCGCGACCTGGGCTTCCGTCGCGATCTGCTGCAGCAGCTCGGTCGGCGCCACCCGCGTGTTGGTCGGCTTGCGATAGCGCCTGGAGGCGATGCCGCGCTCGGCAAGGCGCGCCTCCAGGCGATCGATGTACTCGCTGCCGCGCGCCTTGCCGATGTCGAGCAGTGCCACGGTGGCACCGTCGAGCGTCGGCGGCGGCGCGGTGCGCGGCCGTCGCTGGCTGCCGGTTTCGGCGGTGGGATCGCGCATCGAGAAACTCATGGCCTGATCTCCCTGGTGACGGGGTGAGTCTGGTCGCGAACGCGGGTGCCGGGCCAGCCGGCGAGGATGCCCGACCACAAACCGGCCGGGCCGCCGGCGCGCACGATCAGCAGACCGCCGCGCCAGAACTTGGGAACCATCTGATCGGCAAGCTTGGGCGAGATGCCCTCGCCGATGCCCTGGGCGCCGACGATCAGGTCCTTGCCCGGCCGCATCGAGGCGGCATGCAGCTCTTCCTCGATGCGCGCCCGATCCCAGCCGGCGCTGCGGAAGATGGCATAGTGCTCCGGCGAAAGGATGAGCATCGCCGCCGTCGCCTCGGCCAGCTTGGGATGCGCCACCGCCGCCAGCGACAGCGCCAGCGAGCGCGTCAGCTCCTCCGGCGCGCGCGAGCGCTGGTCCATGCAGGCCTGCACGCCATAGCCCTGGAACAGGGTGACGGCGCTCTTGCCGGCTGCGATGCCGCGCGCCACCGCCAGCGGCTGCCAGGACGGATCGGTCTCGTCCTCGGCGAAGCAGCAGCTGATCTTGCCCGGCCAACCGATGGTGGCACGGTCGATCTCGCCCGGCCGGCCGCCGCCGACGTTGCGGATGATCAATTGCAGGGCGCGGCCGATGGTCATGTTGGCGCGATTGCCCTGGCCGAGCGCGTTGACGCCCCAGTTCATGCCGATGGCGCGCGCGATCGGGCCGTTGACCACGATCACCGGCCCCGAAAAGCAGGTCGTGCACAGCAAGCCATGCATGGTGAAGGCCGGTTCGAGCGCCGCCTCCAGCGCCGCCAGCACCACTGGCAAGTATTCCGGCTTGCAGCCGGCCATCACGGCGTTGATCGCCACCTTTTCCACCGTGCAGGGCGCCAGGTTGGGCGGGATCAGGCCGACGACCTCGCCCGGCTTGCGCGTGGTGCCGCCCAGCATGCGCAGGATGCGCGCGTCGGTCGGCGCCACCACCGGCAGGCCGTCGGTCCAGCCCCGGTCGAAGCAGGCCTCGGCCTCGTCGTCCCAGTCGCCCAGCGTGATGCGGCGGGCGCCAAGGCCGGGATCGCCGAAACGCGCCACGAGATGCTCGTAGACGCCGGGGTCGCGACTCTTGGAACCGCAGCCCGGCTGGAAGCCCGGCAATCCCTCGCCCAGTCCGCGCAGGCCGGTGACTCGCTCCCACTCGGCGCGGTCCCAGCCAACGGTGCGCGCGACTTCGCGGCCGGCCTCGATGCGGATCAGCGTCGGCACGGTTTCGACGTCAAGCCGGAAGGATTGTTCCAGCGCGCTGTCGTCGACCACGTCGAGATCGGCAGGGAACGCCGGATCGTCCTGCGAATAGACGCGCAGCGGCGCCTCGGTGCGCGCCAGTGTGCGCAGCACCGGCGCCACCATCTGGCAGGTCGGGCAGTCTTCCTTGGCGAACACGACGAAGCCGTCGGCCGGCAGGCCGGCAGCGGACGAGGACAGCGCGACCATGCAGCGTTCTCCCGCAGAGGCGGCGAGCCTAGCGAAGCGGACCGGTCTGCGAAAGCGCCACGCGGGCGGCACGACGGCCATGTGGACGGCGCGGCGCGGGCCGTAGCCGGGGATCGCGGCGGGCGACGGCAAACGGCCGATCCTGCGGCGTTTTCAACGCCTTAACCGCGCCGCAATGTCGCTTGACACCCCCTGACCCTTTCCCTAGGTTCCGCGCGGCTTTGCGCCGCCCGTCGCCATTGCGTCGGGTTGTGTCGAAGTCTGGCGTTGTCGTTCGGAAGCCTCCCGACATGGCGGATGAGCACAAGCCGACGTCGCTTGAGGATCTCGACGCGCGGGTCACCGCAGCGCGGGCGGCCCACAGGCAGCGATCCGGCGAAGGCGGTTCGGCCCCGGGCGGCAAGCCGCCCATGTCGGGCTTCGGCTTGGCCATGCGCATCGGCACCGAACTGGTGGCGGCTATCGCGGTGGGTGTCGGCGTCGGCTACGTGCTCGACATGTGGCTTGGCAGCAAACCCTGGCTGATGGTCGTCTTCTTCTTTCTCGGCAGCGCCGCCGGCATGTTGAACGTCTTTCGCGCCACGGCCTCGATGGGCCAGCGCGACGGCAGCGACGGGGCCTGACGGCGCCGCGCGGATCAGGTTGGGGGAAAGGCGTGGCGAGTCCGCTCGAGCAGTTCAAGATCGAACCGCTGATCAAGCTTCCCAAGCTGGGTGGCATCGACGTTTCCTACACCAACTCTGCCTTGTGGATGACGATCGCGGTCGTCCTGGTGGTGCTGTTCCTGGTGCTGGGCACGCGCCAGCGGGCACTGGTGCCGAGCCGATGGCAATCCATGGCGGAGATGTCGTACGAGTTCGTCAGCAACATGCTGACCGAACAGGTCGGCTCGGCCGGCAAGGCATTCTTCCCGTTCGTCTTCACGCTGTTCATGTTCATCCTGGCCGGCAACCTGCTGGGCATGGTGCCCTACAGCTTCACCTACACCAGCCACATCATCGTCACCTTCGGGCTGGCCTTCGTGGTGTTCCTGGGCGTCACGATCGTCGGCTTCGTCAAGCACGGCGTGCACTTCCTGTCGTTCTTCGTGCCCAAGGGCGTGCCGGCGGTGATGCTGATCCTGCTGGTGCCGATTGAGATCCTTTCCTACCTGATCCGGCCCGTCAGCCTGTCGATCCGTCTGTTCGCCAACATGATGGCCGGCCACACTATGCTTAAGGTGTTCGCCGGCTTCGTCATCGGCCTGGGCGTGCTGGGCGGCTGGGCGCCGCTGGCACTGAACGTGGTGCTGACCGGCTTCGAGATCCTGGTCTGCTTCCTGCAGACCTACGTCTTCGCGGTGCTGACCTGCATCTACCTCAACGACGCGCTGCACCTGCACCACTGAGCCACGCCATTCGCGCGGCGCCTTGGTCGGGCACCGACGCGTCAACCAACGACCACGGTAACGGGAAAGGACAAGAACCATGGATCTCGCTAGCGCAAAGATGATCGGCGCCGGTATCGCCGTGATCGCGCTCGCCGGCGTCGGTGCCGGCATCGGCAACATCTTCGCCTCGCTGATCGGCGCCATCGGCCGCAACCCGGCCGCCCGCGGCCAGGTGTTCGGCCTAGGCATGCTGGGCTTCGCGCTGACAGAAGCGGTGGCGCTGTTCGCCCTGCTGATCTCGTTCCTGATCCTGTTCACCTGATCACTGACGGCGCCGGCAACGGGCGGCCGCGCGGTCGCCCGGCGTCGTGACGCCGCGCGGGAACGGTCATGCCGCAGCTCGATCCGGCCTTTTTCGGCACGCAGCTCTTCTGGCTGGCGATCAGCTTCATCGTCCTCTACGTGCTGATGTCACGCTTGGCGATGCCGCAGATCGCCGGCGTCCTGAAGCAGCGCGAGGACAAGATCCGGGGCGACCTGGACGCCGCTCAGCGGCTAAAGGAAGAGACCAAGTCGGTAATCGCGGCCTACGAGAAGGCACTCGCCGACGCACGCGGCGAAGCCCAGGCCCTGGCGCGGCAGACGATGGACGCGGCCAACGCCGAATCGTCGCGCCGCCAGCAGGAGCTCACCGACCGCATCACCAGCCAGCTTGCCGCCGCCGAACGGCGTATCGCCGAGGCCCGCAGCCAGGCGATGGCCAATGTCGGCACCATGGCGGCCGAGGTGGCGCAGCAGGCCTTCGGCCGGCTGACCGGTGCGGCCGCCGATCCGGCCCGGGTCGCGGCCGCGGTCGAGCGTACGCTGAAGGGAGGCGCCTGATGTTCGGCACGGCCTATGCCGCCGACCCCAAGGGCGAGGTCGGCCATCACGGCCCGTTCTACGCCGAGGCTGAATTCTGGGTTGCCATCGCTTTCGTCATCTTCGTCGCGCTGATGGTGTGGAAGGCACGCAAGGTCGTCACCGACATGCTCGACCAGCGGGCCGAGGCGATCCGCAAGCAGATCGACGAGGCCGAGACACTGCGCCGCGAGGCCCAGGACCTGCTGGCCGACTACCAGCGCAAGCAATCCGAGGCCTACAAGGTGGCCGAGGGCATCGTCGCCGAGGCCAAGGCCGAGGCCGACAGGATGAAGGTCAAGGCCGAGGCAGACCTGGAGACGGCCATCAAGCAGCGCGAGCGCCAGGCGATGGACCGCATCGCCCACGCCGAAGCGCAGGCCATGGCCGACGTGCGCAATGCCGCCGTCGAGGCCGCCATCGGCGCGACCCAGAGCCTGCTGCGGGAACGCCTCGCCGCCGGCCAGGGCGGTGAGCTGGTCGATCAGGCCATCGCCGAGCTGCCCAAGCGCCTGCACTGACGCCGGCGCCGCGGCGCGATCATCAAGCCCCGTGCCATCGCACGGGGCTTTTTCGTTCACGGCCCGCGACGGCACCGGCCGGCGTGCTGGCCGGCGCCGGATGGTAGGCAACCCGTGCCGCTGTCGGTTCGTCCAATTGGACTGCCGCAATTGCCGGTTAAGATCGCCACATGACCTCGCTGGCCGACCGCTTCCCGCGCCACACCATTGCGCTCGCCGTACTGTGGGCGCTGGCCGCGATGGCGCTGGCGGCGGGACTGGCGCTGCCGGCGGTCCGCGTCACCCGACTGCGGCTGGTCGAGGAGACGGTGTCAGTGTTGAGCGGCATCGCCGAACTGTGGCAGGGCGGTTCGTGGCCGCTGGCCATCGTGATCGCGCTGTTTTCGGTGGCCTTCCCGGTGGCCAAGCTGGCGCTGGCCGCGTGGCTGTGGTTCGCACCCGCCGCCCGGCGCGGTGCCCTGCACGCGCTGGCAGCCGGCGCCGGCAAGTGGTCGATGCTCGATGTGCTGGTGGTGGCCGTCGTCGTCGCCTCGATGCAGGGCGGCTTCCTGGTGCGCCTGCGACCGGAGGTCGGCATCTACCTGTTCGGCGCCTCGACCCTGCTGGCGACCCTGGTCACCTGGGTGATCGACCGGCGGCGCCGCGCGGTTGACGGCGATGCCTGAAGCAGGCCGACGCGCCAGGAACGCCCTCGAGGACTACAGCAGGTGCGCGCGTCTGGAGCGCCCGCGCGTCGCTCGCGACAACCACCC
>JAHCJT010000126.1 GCA_026126245.1 Alphaproteobacteria bacterium | reverse complement strand
GCGGCACCATCGTGCGCATCGACCCGTCGAGCGGCGCACGCAGCGTCGTGGCCGACAACCTCAAGGGCCCCGAGGGCATCGCCATGGGGCCGGACGACCGGCTCTACGTCGCCGAGGTCGGCACCGAGATGGTGCTGGCGATCGATCCCAAGGACGGCAGCAAGACCGAGGTGGCGCGCAACATCGCGATGGGCCTGCGCCCGACGCCGGGACTGCCGCCGGCCTACGTCGTGACCGGCGTCGCGGTCGGCAAGTCGGGCACGGTGTACGTCACCTCCGACAAGCGCAACGCCATCTACAAGCTGATCCCGCAGCCCTGAGGCGCGAAACGCCGGCCGCGCCGCGCTCGACAGCGCCGCCGCCGCCGGGCCAGCATGCCAACGACGATCACGACAGCGGAAGCACCATGGCCATTCCCTTCATCAAGGAATTCGAGGCCCGCTACGGCGAGCCGCAGGCGGTGACGCCCAACGTGCGCCGGGTCGTGGCGCACAACCCCAGCGCCTTCACCTTCAAGGGCACCGGCACCTACGTCATCGGCCGCGGCAAGGTGGCGATCGTCGATCCCGGCCCCGACATACCTGAGCACGTCCAGGCCGTGCTCAAAGCGGTGCGCGGCGAGACGGTCACCCACATCCTGGTGACGCACACCCATGTCGACCACTCGCCGGCCACGCCGGCACTGAAGGCGGCGACCGGCGCCACGGTCTACGCCTTCGGCCCGCACCCCAAGCCGCCGCCAGGCGTCACCACCGAACAGGGCGGCGACCAGGGATTCTCGCCCGACGTGCGGCTGGCCGACGGCGAGGTCGTGAACGGCGCCGGCTGGACGGTCGAGGCGGTGCACACGCCGGGCCACATCTCCAACCACCTGTGCTTTGCGCTGCGCGAGGACAACGCGCTGTTGAGCGGCGATCACGTGATGGGCTGGTCGACGGCCGTGATCTCGCCGCCCGACGGCAACATGCGCAGCTATTTCGAGTCGCTGCGCAAGCTGCTGCCGCGTAGCGAGAGCCTCTACATTCCCACCCACGGTGCCGAGATCCACGATCCCGTGCCGTTCGTGCAGGCCTATATCGAGCACCGTCTGGACCGCGAGCGGCAGATCCTCGCCTGCCTGCGCGACGGGCTGGACACCGTGCCGGCGATGGTGGCGCGCATGTACAAGGACGTGCCGGCCCATCTGCATCCCGCCGCCGGCCGCTCGGTGCTGGCGCATCTGATCCAGTTCGTCGCCGACGGCCGCGTGCGCTGCGACGGCCCGCCCACGGTCGCAGCGCGCTTCGCGCTGGCGTGACGCACCTTCGCGGCGAAGCGGGAAAGGTCAGCCGCCGAACGTGCGGCTGAAGGCTTCCAAGTACAGCCGCTCGAACGTCGCCGGTGCGTAGCGGTCGCGGATCAGCGCCACCCCGGCATCGGTCAGGCGGCGGCGCAGCGCCCGATCGCCCACCAGCGCGATCAGCCGGTCGGCGTAGTCGGCCACGTCGAAGCCCGACAGCAGGCCGGTCTCGCCGTCCAGAACGTAGTCCTGCGGCCCGCCGCAGCGTGTCGCCAGCACGGCGCAGCCGCTGGCCATCGCTTCGGTACCGACGATCGACAGCCCTTCCTGGTGCGAGGGAATGGCAAAGACATCCAGCGAGCGATACCAGTCGGGCATGGCGGCGTAGCCCAGCGGCGGGCCGACCACCAGCCTGTCGGCGATGGCGGCGGCATCGTAGCGGGCGATGAAGGCGTCGCGCTCGAGCGGGCCACGCACATGCAGTTCGATGTCGGGATGGACTTTGGCCGCCCGCGCCACCGCCTGCACCAGCAAGGTCATGTTCTTGCGCGGATCGTCGATGCGGCCGGTGAAGCCGATGCGCAGCTTGCGCGCCGCGCCGTCGTCGCGGCCCGCGGGCGAGAAGCGCTCGGGATCAACCGGGATCGGCACCACGCCGAACAGCCGCGCGCGCGGCGTCAGCGCCGCGAGACCGCCGAGGGTGTACTGGCTGATGGCCACGGTATCGGCCCGCTCCAGGCTGCGCCGCTCCTGGATGCGGCTGACCCAGGCATTGAGCAGCGCGTCGTAGGCGCGCCGCCAGGCCGGCCAGGTGGCGATGCGATCGACCCGGTCGGGCATGTAGGGCGAGGCGATCCACTGCAGCGACGGCCGGTCCAGCGCCGTGGGCCCGTAGCCGGTGAGGTTGTTGCCCGACACCACGACATGGCGGGCGTTGTCGTCGAGCAGCGCCCGCCACGGCGCGCGCGGCAGGTGGTGCGCCCACTCGAACTCGGGCAGCCAGGTGCCGACGGCGAAGCGCCGGCACGGCCAGCCCGGCACCTCGCGCCGCGCCGGCTTGCGGCCGCCCAGCAGCTGCCAGCTCGGTACCGAAAGGTCGGGATCGCTCTGGTAGTAGGCGCGCCAGGCGACGCTGACGTCGTAGCCGTGGCGCTGCAGCAGGTCGACCACCAGCCGGCCCTGCGCCGTGACGCCGCCCAGGATCGGCGGCAGGGTGAGCAACAGGACCGAATTCGACGCGCGCGGCATGCGCAGGCGTTGTAGCCGGTCGGGCGGGCAAACGCGAGCGCCCGGCGGGCCGTGCCGCCGGCGCGACGCGGTTCGCTCCGGCGGTGCGCCTATTCCTCCAGCAGCATGTGCTTGCGGTGAATGGTCTTGAACAGCGGGATCTTGCGCGACTCGCCCAGCGTCGGCGGCTCGCGCAGCAGGCGGCCGACCTCGCCCAGGATCAGGCCGGTAATGGTCGGCAGCGGCAGCTTCTGCGCCTCGTCCAGCCGCACCCAGCGGATGTCGCCCAGTTCGCTGCTGTCCTTGACCGAGCCCTGCAGCACCTCGGCGTCGGTCATCAGGAAGCGGGCATTGAAGCGCCGCGGCCGGCCCGGCGGCGTGACGGCGCGCGCGATGTAGTCGAGGTGATGCAGCGCCGGCGCCAGGCCCTGGTCGAGAAAGCCCTGCCAGTGCTTGTCGACAGCGTCGGTCGTGCCTTCCCACTTCTCGCCGATGATCAGGCCGGTTTCCTCGAAGGTCTCGCGCACGGCGGCAACCGCCAGGGCACGCGCCTTCTGAGCGCTGGCGGCGCGGCGCAGCCGCTCGTCGACCTCGGGGCGCAGCGGCGTGGCGACCGGTACCCGCGCGTCGGCCGGATCGACCCGCCCGCCGGGAAACACGTAGCGGTTGGGCATGAAGGCGTGGCCCGCGTCGCGACAGCCCAGCAGCACCTCGGGCATGGCGTCGGTGTTCTTGGGCTTGCGCACGATAATGAGCGTGGCCGCATCACGCGGCTTCATGGCGGGCGCCTTGTGGCCCTCGTAGGTGGCGTCCACCGGACGCTCCTTGCCGACTTCCAGCTTCGTCCCGCCGGAGGCCAGAACCTCAGCCGCGGTGGCGGTTTTCGCCATCAATCCGTCTCCTTCTGGTGCCAACTCATCGCCGGCGGCACGATAGGCCGGCGGCCGTCCCCCAGGTAGGCCCCAGGCGCGGCGGGGCTATGCAGTCCGTGCGGCGGTGGCGTGGTCGGGAACCGGCAACCCAGTTTGGCGTTCAATCGTCTCAAACCGAGGACAGAAAGATGCGCTTCACAGCGATAACCGGCGTGGCCCTTCTGCTGATTGGCGCAACCGGCGTGGCGCACGCCCAGGCCCAGCCGGTCTCCGGCCGTCCCGCCTGGGAGCCCGTATGGACGCCCGAAACGGTCGGCAAGGACAATGTGCCCGTGCCGCCGCAGGATCGTGCCTTCGATCCCCATGCGCAAACCGTCCCGATGCGGCATATCGGCGTGGTGACGCCGCCCATGCGGCCGGCCGGCACGGTGCCCGTTGCGTCGTTTCCCGGCTCGTCGGTGCCGGTGGTCTCGCTGAACGCCAGTGCGTTGCGGCCGGTCCCGGGCGGCCACTGGCAGGTGACGCTGACCGGCGCCAACAACAGCCCACGCGTCGTCGACCTGAGAGCGACGTGCTCGTTCAACAACGGCGCCCGCCCGGTGGCCGATGTCGAGGTGGTGATGCCCGGTCTGCGGCCCGGCGATCAGGTCGCGGTCGACGTTGCCGGCCCGCCGGTCACCAGCTTCGTCGACACGGTGCCCTGCCAGGTGATCTCGCCGCTGCAATAGCGGCGCGGACTCACACGAAGCGGCAGGTGATGGCGCCCAGCGGCCCGTAGTCGATGTGGAACAGATCGCCGGCGCGGGCCGGCACCGTGCGGGTGAACGAGCCGGCGAGCACGACCTGGCCGGGTTCCAGCGGCGTGTTGTATTCCGCCAGCTTGTTGGCCAGCCAGGCCACGCCGTGGGCGGGATGGTTCATGACCGCGGCGGCAACGCCTGACTCCTCGATGATGCCGTTGCGGTAGCACAGCGCTGCCACCCAGCGCAGGTCGACGTCGCCCGGCTTGACCGGCCGACCGCCCATCACCAGGGCGGCGTTGGCGGCATTGTCGGCAATGCTGTCCAGCACCTTGCGCGCCGCCTTGGTCTCCGGGTCGACCGGCAGGGTGCGCGAATCGACGATCTCGACAGTCGGCACGACATAGTCGGTGGCGCTGAGCACGTCGAAGATCGTGCAGTCCGGACCCGTCAGCTTGCGGCCCATGATGAAGGCCAGCTCGCATTCCAGGCGCGGCTCGATGAAGCGGCTGACCGGCAGCTCGCCGCCATCGGGATAGAACATGTCGTCGAGCAGCACGCCGTAGTCCGGCTCGTTCATGCCGGAGATGCTCTGCATCGCCCGCGACGTCAGGCCGATCTTGCGGCCCTTGATCCTGCGGCCCTCGGCCAGCTTGAGCGCGATCAGGTGGCGCTGCACGGCGTAGGCGTCGTCGATGGTGAAGCCGGGATACTGGGCACTGGGCGGCCGCACCCGCTGGCGGGTCTTCTCCGCCTGGTGGTAGGCGCGCGCCACCGCCTCGGCGGTCGCTTGATCAATCATGTGGGCGTTGTCCGATGCGGGGAAAGATCAGGTCGGAGGCGGCGCGCGGCCGCCGGTCGCCGCTAGCCGAAGACGGCGGTGAAGGCGCAGGTCACCTGCGCCGGGCTGTCGGGGCCCAGCGCCTGGGTGTGCCGGGCCGGCCGCGACGCCGGATCGGGGAACATCTTGACCCACTCGTCGTTCAGCGCCGCGCGGCCGGTCGACGGTTCCTTCATCCAGAACTCGATCTTGATGATGTCATCGGGCGTGCCGCCGGCCGCTTCGACGGCGGCACGAATGTGGGCGAAGAGGTTGCTGACCTGCTTTGCCAGCTCCTTCGGCATGTTGCGCGTGCCCGGATCGACGCCGCTGATGACGCTGGTCATCATGACGTTGCCGATGCGGCTGGCATTGGGAATCGGGTTCTGGTGGCTGAAACCCGGGAAATTCACGCTCGTGCGCTTGGCCATGGTGGGGTCCGGATCCGGAGTGAGACGGAAGAGAGCCGAAGGACGTGCCGCCGCGATGCGCCGCGCAGCACCGCGCCGGGCGAAGGCCCGTTGCGCGTCCGCGACGCGCAGCGATGCCTTCTCCGCAGCCGCGGCGCGTCACGCGCCGTCGTGGCGGACGCGGTCTTCCTAGACGGTGGCGGGCTGCCGCCGATCGAAGGTGGGAATGTCCTTGGCCTCGTCGGCCAGCGCCTCGGCACCCTCGGTCGGCAACGCCCGGGCCCAGTTCAGGGCGGCGTCGATGTCGCCTTCCCAGACCTCCTTGGGCAGTTCGTACAGCAGCTCGACGCCGTAACCGTTCGGGTCGTGGATGTAGAGGCTGTGCGTCATGCCGTGGTCGACGCGGCGGTCGAACTTGACGCCCTGGTCCTGCAGGAACGCCAGCTGCCGCAGCCATGACTCGCGGTCCGGCAGGGTGATGGCGATGTGGTTGACCGCCAGGTTGGTGCCGAACATGCTCCATTCCTTGGGCGGTTCGGGCATGTTCGTGTTCTCGACCAGCGCGACGTCGTGGTGGTGCGTATGACCGTCGCGATCGCCGCTGTAGAAGCGCATCTTGGGCGGATTGGGCCGCTGCGGCGTGGCCTTCAGCTCGCCGACCTGACGGAAGCCCAGCATCTGGGTCCAGAACCGGTGCGATTCCTCAAGGTTGCGCACGTTGAGCACGATATGGTTGATGCCGCGCGGCACCACCGCCTGGCTGGCGGCGACCGGCGCTTTCGCTTTGTCCATGGAACGCCCCTTTCCCTCTGTGACCGGGCGAGTCCCGACCGGCCTACCGATTGAACTCAAACACTATCATACCGCCTCATGGCGCCCAAGGCTCGCGCCGGGCGCAACGCAGTCATGACCCGACCGCCGGCTCGGCCTGGCGCCGCGCCACCGGTTCCGGCGCATGCGTCGCCTCCAGCGGCTCCAGCAGGAAGCGGTCGACCAGGCGGTCGGCGCGGGTCCGCTCGGTCATGGTCTGCGCCGCCGTCAGGTTGCGGCCGATCGAGCCGAGATAGAAACGTTCGTACTGCTCGTTGCGGCTGGCCAGCGCCGTGCCGGCGAAATCCCAGGCCAGCCGGAACAGCCGGGCACGGTGCTCGGCGTCGACGCCGACACCGACCAGGTACTTGTCGATCAGCGGCCGCAGGTCGCGATCCGCCAGCGCGGCGCGCGAGGGCGTCGTCAGCAGGTTGTGCGAGCCGATCTGGCGGATGATGTCATTGACCCGCGGGAACCAGCCGGGCAGCGCGGCGCGCAGCGCCACCAGCGGCCGCACGTCGCAGCACCACAGGCCGTTGCCGTATTCGTGCGCGCCCTGCTCGGCGGCGAAGACCGCGGCGCGCGCGAATTCGGCGAACATCGCGATTTCGCCCAGCATCTGCACGGTCTGCGGCTGCTTCAGGTTGATCGCCTCGGCCATACGGGTCGCCAAGCCCCAAGCGAACTCCAGCTTGGTCTGCGCCCGGATCATGGTCTGTTGCATGATGTTGGGCCACCAGCTCGACTTCATCACCAGGTTGTAGACGGCCAGGTTGGCGTCGACGAACAACCGCTCGCGCGGCACCTCGACGTTGTCGAAGATCACGAACGCGTCCTGCTCGTCGAAGCGGCTCGACAGCGGATGCTCGAAGAGATTGGTGTTTACCGCCACGCTGTCGCGGCAGATGAATTTCAGCCCCGGCGTGTCCATGCGGATGCAGAACGACAGCGCGTGCGCCGGGTCGGCGTCGGGCATGGGCGCGCCGGGATAGACCGCCAGCTCGTCGGCGAACGGCGCCAGCGTGGCCAGCACGCGCGAGCCGCGCACGATGATGCCGTGCTCGGTATCCTCGACCTTGTGCAGCTGGACCGGATCGAACCCGACCGGGTACTTGCCCTTGGCCATGTCGACGGTCGAATGCACGATGGTGTGGGTCAGCGAGATGTCCTCGCGCGCCAGCTTCTTCTGGTAGCGCACCAGGTTCTCGGCGCCCTCGTCGTTGCCGTTGACGGCCCACTCGTCGCAGCGGCCGGCGAAGCCGGCGTAGGTGACGTTCATGTAGTCGGGCGTGCGGCCCATCAGCCCGACCGAGTACTCGGCGACGCGCTCCAGGCCGCGGTGGCGGCGCAGCAGATCCTCGCGCGAGCGCGGAATCATGTGGCTGACGTTGATCTTCTCGCCGGTCTCGGGATCGGGCATCAGGCAGACATCGGCCGCCTGGTGCTGCAGGTCGAAGACCTCGGCCAGGGCATGGGCCGCGCCGCTGAGCGCCGGATGGTCGGCGATCGAGCCGACCTTGTCGCTGCCGACCCAAAGTTCGCGGCTGTCCTTCAGTCCCTGCAGGAACTGCTTGCCCGTGCGCGCCGGCATATCGTTCCTCCCGGGATTCGCTCTTGGTTCGCCTGCCCGATAGACCGCCGGCACCGTAGTCAGCCGGCGGGCTTGCCGGAACGACGAAAGCGGTCATAAGAACCATAACGAATGGTTATGGGGCGGACATGAGCGAACACCAGCGGATGGCGGCGCGGCAGCCGGCGGCGCGGCGCCGGACGCGGACCGAGGCCGGCGAAGTCAACACGGTGCCGGGGATCGACAACGAGCGCGAGCTGGTGACGCGGCTGCGCCGGGTCAACCTCGACCTGCTGCCGATCCTGCACGAGCTGCTGCGGGCGCGCAGCGTCACGCGCGCCGCCCGCGCCTTCAACATGACGCAGCCGGCGGTCAGCCGGGCGCTGCGCCAGCTGCGCGCCGCCTTCGACGATCCGCTGCTGGTCTCGACCGGGCGCGAGGCGCGGCTGAGCAGCCGGGCCGAGGCGCTGGCCGAGCCGCTGCACCGGGCCCTGGGCGAGCTCGACCTGCTGCTGCGGCCGGCGCGTCCCTTCGATCCGGCGAGCGAAGCGGCGCGCTTCATGATCACCACCGCCGACTACGTGACGCAGCTGCTGGCCCCGATCCTGGCCGCGATCTGCACCGTCGAGGCGCCGCATGTCGTGCTGGAATTCACTGAGCCGGGCGTCCGCAGCGCCGAGGACCTGGCGCGCATCGATTTCATGATCGGGCCGCGCGCCTTCGGCGAGACGCTGGGCAAGCGCGTCGGCGTCATGCCGCTGTGGCGCGACGACGTCGTGTGCATCGCGGCGGCGGCCAACCGCTCGGTACCGGCACGCATCACGGCCGGCCAGTTCCGCGACCTGCGGCAGGTCGGCTTCCAGGCCGGGCGCCGCGCGTCGCCCGACATCCGTGCCCTGCTGCAGCCGACGTCGGCGCTGGAGACCGGCCTGGTCTGCACGGTGCCCAACTTCCTGGTGCTGGGCGCCATCGTCGAGACGTCGGACTGCGTCGCGCTGGTGCCGCGCAAGGTGGCGCAGGAACTTGTGCGCAGCCGCCCGCTGCGCATCGTCGAGCTGGTCTATCCGCACAAGCGGCTGTTCATCGACGCCTACTGGAGCCTGGCGGCCAGCGGCAAGCGCGGCCATGCCTGGTTCCGCAGCGTCCTGGGCCGCGCTGCGGCACGGCTGGCGTGAGCCCATAACCGTAGCTTATGCCCGGCACGGGCACCGTCGCTGCGCCTTGGTTTCGGGCGGCTTCATGGCGTAAGGTCGCCGCGCGGGTCGACAACGCCAGGGAGGCAGCGATGTGGGTGCGCAACGCGTGGTACGTCGCGGCGTGGACGCATGAGCTGGGCGCCGGCCAGGTCGTGGCCCGCAGCATCATCAACGAGCCGCTGGCGCTGTATCGCACGCAGGACGGCACGCCGGTGGTGTTCGAGGACCGCTGCTGCCACCGCTTCGCGCCACTGTCGATGGGGCGCGTCGAGCAGGACGACCTGCGCTGCATGTATCACGGCCTGAAGTTCGCGCCTGACGGCCGTTGCGTCGAGATCCCCGGCCAGAAGCTGATCCCGCACAGCGCCTGCGTGCGGCGCTTCCCGGCGCTCGAGCGTGGCAGCTGGCTGTGGGTCTGGATGGGCGAGCCGGCGCAGGCCGACCCGGCGCTGGTTCCGCCGTCGATCGCCCTCGACGATCCCGGCTACTGCCTGAAGGCCGGCCAGCTCGACTACGCCGCCGACTACCAGCTGATTGACGACAACCTGCTCGATCTGTCGCATCTCAGCTACGCGCACGAGAAGACGCTGGGCCTGGGCGCGCCGCAATGGGCCGACGAACGGCCGCGCATCATCGGCCTGGAGCGCGGCGTGCGGGTGCAGCGCTGGCTGCAGAACCAGGTGCGCGGCTACCTGCGCAACGGCACGTTCGACATGTGGAGCACCTACGATTTCCTGGTGCCCGGCATCTTCCTGCTGCGGACCGCGTGGTATCCCGTCGGCACGGCCGAGCGCCTGCAGCTGAAGCCGCCGGCGGACCCGCCGCTGTTCCTGCGCTGCGACGAGCAGGCGGTGACGCCGACGACGGCGCGCACGTCGCGCTATTTCTACGCCACCGGCGCGCGCAGCAACGACATCACCCCGCCGCAGGTCGACAAGATGTTCGCCGTCGTCGAGGCGGCGTTCCGCGAGGACAAGGCGATCATCGAGGCGCAGCAGCTGGTGCTCGACCGCGATCCGCAGCGCCGCATGCTGCCGACCAGCTTCGATGCCGGTCCGACCCAGTTCCGCCGCATCCTGGAGGGACTGGTGGCGCGCGAGATGGCGCCGGCGCCGCCCGTCGCGGCACAGGCCGAATGATCCCCGGCAGGCCGGTGCCGCGCCGTCGCGCCAAACATCACGCGCGCGGCAGCGGGTGTTACGTCCGCAGCGGCCGCTCGCCGATCGATTCGGCAAGCATGAGCAGGTAGCCGTCGGGGTCCTGCACGAAGACCTCGCGCTGGCCGCTCTCGCGATCGCCGACGCGGCGCCAAACCTCGCGCGGCCCGAGATAGACCGGCCAGCCGCGCGCCTCGATCGCCGCCAGCGCCGGCGCCAGCCGCGCCAGGTAGATCTGGAACATCACGCCCTGGCCCAGCGGCGCGACCATCGGCCCGGTCTCGAAGCGGCCGTGGCGACGGCACAGCATGATCTGGTGGCCTTCGGGGTGCTCGAGATAGACGAAGCCCTCGTCGGGCCGCCGGTAGGCGACGGCGAAGCCGAGCAGGTCGCACCAGAAGCCGAGGCTGGCGTCGAGGTCGTTGACGTGCAGCTCGCTCACCATCCTGGCCCAGCCGCTGCGCGGCGGCGCGCCGAACGTCCCGCCCATCGTGCTGCCCTCTCGCGCCGCGTCGAAGGGGCGGACAGTGGCGCCCGGCGCCGTCGCGGTCAACGCAGGCGCGCGGCCGGGCGGCATGGGCGCTGGCCGCGCAAGGGTATAGACGAGGCGCCGGCGGACGGCCTAAGAGGAAGGCGTCGACGGCGCACGTCCCCGTAGCTCAGCCGGATAGAGCGGCGGTTTCCTAAACCGTAGGTCGGAGGTTCGAATCCTCTCGGGGACGCCATCTTCCAAGAAGCGCCTGACTACCGATATTTCCTGCATCTGTTGAGAGTCGCTGAAAGGCAGTTAGGGGCAAGATTTACTAATACGGCCTTCAGAAGAAAGCTGTCGATAGTGCATTGAGACCCAACCAAGATTTCACCGAGTTTCTTCTTGTCTGACTATGAATCGGCACTGCATTTGACCCCCAATCGGCTTCCAACCGTGCCCCCTGGCCTCGGTTGCTAAGTCACTCAGCCGCAACGACGAACAGGCGATGGCGCGGGGTTGTCTTGCGACGCCGAACGGGGTCAAAGATCGGGGCCGGTTCACACTTTGGGCCGCAACGGCCCTGGTCTTCCGGTGGACGGCCGCATCCGATGCACCGATATCGCCTTGAGCGGCCCTGGCACACTCTCGACTGCCCTCGTTGGCAATCATATCATTTCTTGTAGCGTACCCTTTCAGCGCGGCCCGGCGCGACCATGCCTGAAGTCCTTGGCCGTCGCTGGAGACGCGATCCGCCTCGGATGTGCGCGTGTCCAGCGCGTCCATCGACGCTCCATGCCACCGAAGGCCGTGCCACACATTCAATAGACTGTGGCCAAGTAGAGAAACGACAGACGGAGGAGATCACCATGCTGAGGATGATTGCCGTGCTCCTTGCCGCGGCAATGTGGCTGACGCAGGCCGGGGCGCAGGCCCAGACATATCCCGCCAAGCCGATCCGGTTCATCATCCCCTTCGGGGCAGGTTCGGCGAGCGACGCACTGGCCCGTATCGCCGGCCAGGATCTGGAGCAAGCGCTCGGTCAACCCATTATCGTGGTCCCCAAGCCGGGGGCGGACGGCGCGCTGGCGGCCAGCGAAGTGAAGCGCTCGGCGCCCGACGGCTATACATTCCTGTTCGGCACCAACAGCCCATTGGCGGTCGCGCCCAACATCCAGAAAGAGCCGCCCTACAACGTCCTGTCTGACTTCACGCCGGTCACCTTCCTCGGCGAGAACACTTTCTTTATTGTCGTCCACCCGTCGCTACCGGCGACATCCTTGGCCGAGCTCGTGGCACTGGCCAAGGCCAGTCCGAAGCCGCTGAATTATGCCACAGGCAACACCTATGCCTTCGTTTCGATGGCCCTGCTGGCCAGGAACAACGGCATTCAGCTCGAAGCGATCCGCTACAAGTCGGAGCCGGACGCGATCGCGGACCTGCTGACCGGCCGAGTCCCCCTCATGAACAGCACGTCGACGTCTGTCCTGGCGCATGTGAAGGCCGGCCGACTCAGGGCGCTGTCGACGGCCTTCGGCGAACGGAGCCCCCTGTTGCCCGATGTCCCCTCGATCGTGGAGGCGGGGCAAGCCACGTTTCCGATCGGCCCGTGGTTCGCGCTTGTCGGCCCGGCGGGTCTGCCCCCAGACGTCGTCGCCACCATGAATCGGGCAATGGCCGCGACGCTCGCCAAACCGGCGGTCAGGGAGCAGATGCACAGGCACGGTTTTGTCCCGCGGTCATCCACGCCAGCAGAACTCGCGGCCTACATGAAGGACCAGCTCGCGACCTGGAAGGTCGTGCTCAAGGACGCCGGTATCGAGCCGCAATAGCGCCGACGAGGTTGCGCAAGCCTCGGCGAGTCGCTGGTTGGCAAGGCATCGGTTGTCGTTGGTGACCACCTCGGTTTTCCACCTTCGGCCGATGATGGTTTGATGTCGGCGCGGTCGACGTCGACGTTGGCTGCCGGCCAAGGGCCGCCTATGCTGCCGCCAAACCATTCAGCTGAACCGATGATTCCTCAAGCTGGTGAAGGGAGCTCCGTTCATGACGAAGATCCTGGTCATTCACGGCGCCGGCATGGATATGCGTGGCAAGGCACAGACTGAGATCTTCGGCACGATGACGTTGCCGGAATACGACGCGAAGATCCGCGAATACGCGGCCGCGCTTGGCATCGAAGTCGAGTTCTTTCACTCAAATATCGAAGGCGAAGTCATCAACCGGCTGTTCGCCGCCCATGACCAGGCGATCGACGGGGCCATCATCAACCCCGACGGATTTACGCGTGGCTACCCGGCACTCGTCGCGGCTATCAGCAAGGTGAAATTTCCGACGATGGAAGTGCATATCTCGAACCCGGCCCGACGCGGCACTGTCTCCGACGTCGCCACTGCCTGTTTGGGCTCGATCACCGGCCTGGGCATCGCCGGCTACGCCTTGGCATTGCGCGGGCTGCGGGACCGGACCGGCGGCTAGCACTGGATCGGGCCCGCTTGCTATCGATAAACAGGCGATCGTTGCGTAGGCTGTCGGGCCGACGGAAGCTCGCCGATGTTCCTCGCGGTCCCCCATGGCCGCAGGACCCGGCGGGGCGATGCGCCCGCGATGCCTCCGCTCTCAACCACTGACACGCATTCGCACGCGGTGATGCACCGACGACAGCGCTTGTGCGGGCGGGCGGCAGGCTGCCTGGCCGGTCGCGGCCTGCGCGCGGCCACGTTGCGCCTCGCGTCGAGGAAGCCGCCGGCGCGACGTCGCGACAGCCATCCGGACCGACCGGCCGACGGCGATGGACGCTGCGGTGGAAAGCGTGCTTGGCTTCGCCGGCAAGGAGCACGGCAATGGACAAGCTGACG
>JAHCJT010000125.1 GCA_026126245.1 Alphaproteobacteria bacterium | reverse complement strand
CTCGACCGGCATGCCCACCCGCACGCAGCAGGCCGACATCCTGGGCTGCGCGCTGGCCTCGAACGGCGACACCAAGCACGTGCTGCTGTTCCCCGAGGATCCCAAGGAGTGCTTCGACTTCGGCGCGGAGTCGCTGAACCTCGCCGACCGCCTGCAGACGCCGGTGTTCATGATGACCGATCTCGACATCGGCATGAACCAGCGCCTGTGCGATCCCTTCGAGTGGGACGACGCCAAGGCCTACGACCGCGGCAAGGTCATGACGGCTGAGCAGCTGTCGGCGGCCGGCGCCAAGTTCGGACGCTATCTGGACGTTGATGGCGACGGCATCCCGTCCCGCACCTATCCCGGCACACACCCGACCAAGGGTGCCTTTTTCACGCGCGGCACGACCAAGGACCGCTACGCAAAGTATAGCGAGGAGGGGCCGGTCTACGTCGACAACATGGAAAGGCTGGTCCGCAAGTTCGAGACGGCCAAGCGGATCGCGCCCCAGCCGGTGCTGCGCACGGCGAAGTCGGCGACCAAGACGGGCGTCATCTACTTCGGCTCGACCAGTCCGGCCATGGCCGAGGCGCTCGACAAGCTGGAAGAGCGCGGCGTCCACATGAACGCGTTGCGGCTGCGGGCCTATCCGCTGAGCCAGGCGGTCGCCGACTTCGTCGCGGCGCACGACACGGTGTTCCTCGTCGAGCAGAACCGCGATGGCCAGTTGCGCATGCTGCTGCTCAACGATCTGGGCGTCGATCCCGGCAAGATCGTGCCGGTGCTGCACTACGACGGCACCCCGATCACGGCGCGTTTCATCACCGATGCCATCCAGGGCCATCTGGCGCCCAAGCGCATGGCCGCGGAATAGGGTTCGGAGTTCGCGATGACCTACATCACCAAGCCCAAGCTGCATCACCCGTCGTTGCAGCGCAACAAGGCGGGCTACACGCGGCGCGACTACGAGGGCACGATCTCGACCCTGTGCGCCGGCTGCGGCCACGACTCGATCAGCGCCGCCATCATCCAGGCCTGCTACGAACTCGACATCCAGCCGCACCACGTCGCCAAGCTGTCGGGCATCGGCTGCTCGTCCAAGACGCCGACCTACTTCCTGGGCCACAGCCACGGCTTCAACACCGTCCACGGTCGCATGCCGTCGGTCATGACCGGCGCCAATCTGGCCAATCGCGACCTGGTGTATCTCGGCGTGTCGGGCGATGGCGACTCGGCCTCGATCGGTCTGGGCCAGTTCGCGCACATCATGCGCCGCGGCGTGAACATGGTGTACATCGTCATGAACAATGGCGTGTACGGCCTGACCAAGGGGCAGTTCTCGGCCACCGCCGACCGCGGCTCCGTGAGCAAGAAGGGCGTCGCCAACTCGGATTCGTCGATCGACATGGTGTCGATGGCGATCCTGATGGGCGCCACCTTCGTGGCCCGCAGCTTCTCCGGCGACAAGCAGCAGCTCGTGCCGCTGATCAAGGCGGCGATCGAGCACAAGGGCGCGGCCTTCCTCGATGTCATCAGCCCGTGCGTGGCCTTCAACAACCATGCCGGCTCGACCAAGAGCTACGAGTATGTGCGCGAGCACAACGAGGCGGTGAACCGGCTGGACTTCATCGAGACGCGCGAGGAGATCACGACCGAATACGAGCCGGGCACCACGCAGGTGGTCGAGCAGCACGACGGCTCGCTGCTGCGGCTGCGCAAGCTGGCGCCGGAGTACGATCCCTGCGACAAGATCGCTGCCCTGCAGTACATCCAGGCGGCCGAGGCGGCGGGCGAGGTCGCGACCGGCCTGCTGTATGTCGAGGCACTGCCCAAGGACCTGCACGCCAATCTCAACACCGTGGACACGCCGCTGAACAGGCTCGAGGCGGCCGACCTGTGTCCCGGCAAATCGGCACTGGACAAGATCAACGCCGCGCTGCGGTAGCGAAGTGTCGCGCGCCGTCCCGGCGCTGGCGGCGGCGCTCCTCTTGGCGGCGGGCGGCTGTGCCACGGTGCCCGGATGTCCGGCACCTTCGAAGCCGATGGTCCAGGTCGACCTGTATTTCGGCCGCGACATCGCCGGCAAGGCCGAGGTGTCGGATACGCAATGGGCGCGCTTTGTCGACGACGAGGTGACGCCGCGCTTTCCCGCCGGCCTGACCGTCACCGACGCCCGCGGCCAGTACCGCGACACTCAGACCGGGCAGATCGCGCGCGAGCACAGCAAGCGGCTGACCTTGCTGCTCGACGACATGGCGGCGGCGCGTCCCCGGCTCGAGGCGATCGCGGAAGCCTACAAGGCCCGCTTCCAGCAGCAGTCGGTGCTGCGGGTCGAGGGGCCGGTGTGCGCCGCGTTCTGAGGCGGGAGGCTGCGAGCCCGTCCGGCCCTCGGCTGCAGTCCGCCGCTCAGGCGTGCGATGGCGGCGACTGCATCAGCGCGCCGTGCCGCGCCAGCCATTCGATGTAGTCGTCGGCCGACGCCACCAGCCCGTAGCGTGGCGTGTAGCCCAGATCCTCGGTCAGCCGCCGGATCGCGAGGGCCGACCGGTCCTGTGCGCCGTGAAGATCGATCGACGCAATCTCGCCGGGCACGCACACGCGGCAGACAAAACCGTCACGGGCGACGCGGGCCAGCCGCTGCCCCCAGTCGAGCAGGCTCCAGGACGCCCCGGGGCCGACGTTGTAGAGGTCATGCCGTAGAGCCGGGGCATCGACCAGCGCCAGCACGGCGCCGGCGACGTCGCGGACATAGACGAAATCGCGATTGCATGGCCGTGGGAGGAGTGCCGGCCGCCCATGCAGCGCCGCCAGCGCGATCTGGTACGGTGGACTGAGGGTGTCGCGCACACCGCTCGCATGCTCCCACGGGCCGAACACCGAGGACAGGCGAACGATGCGGACGTCGATCGATCCCAGTTCGGCAAGGCGCCGGGCGACCAGTTCGCCGCTCAGCTTGCTGATGGCGTAGAGCGTGCGCGGCGTCGGAGGCGTGTCCTCGTCTAACGGACCCGGTCGAAGCGCGCTGTCGCCATAAGCGGCAGCCGAACTGAGCAGGATGACCCGGCGCACGCCACTTGACCGCGCCGCCTGCAGGGCGCGCACCAGGCCGCCGACATTGACGTCGAGGATGCGCTCCGGCTCTGCCAGCTCCCGCACGGCATCGGCCGTGAGGGCTGCGCCGTACACGACCACATCGGGCGTTGGGTTGAAGGCGTTGCGCACGTGCGCGGCGTCGGTCGTGTCGCCGACGATGCTCGCGAGGCGGCCCGGCCGGCCGTCCAATGCCTGCCGGGCGACGTCCGGTGGTGGCCGCCGGTCGAACAGCACGACGTCGTCGCCACGCGCCAGCGCCGCCTCGGCAATGCCGAGGCCGACGAAACCGGCACCGCCAAAGATCAGGACCCTCACATGTCGCCTCCCAGCGCCTGCCGGATGACCGCCGTCGTGAACCTAGCCCGTCGTCGCCTACCGTACACGGTCAGGATGGGGCGGTCGCAGCCCGGACCGATCATCTCCCGGTAAGGCATTTCCGCTTGCGCGCCGCGGCAGAACGCGTCTTTGTAGAAACAAAGCAAGGCGACACCGTTCGCAGCGTGTTGCCAAGTGGCGTGCAGCCTTCCGGCGGCTGCGGCGTTCCCCTCAAGGACCGGTAACAGACCATGTCGACACCCTCGACGCCGACCGCCAGAAGCTCGCGTTTCGCGTTTGTGCTGGCCTGCGTCATCGGCCTGGCGCTGGCGCTCGCTATGGGCGTCGGCGCCTGGGTAAAGGGGCAAGACTACTGGCGCATGATCACGGTGGGCGAAACCACCGACGGCACGATTACGGGCTACCGGCAAGTCGAGCGTACCGGTCGGCTCGGCCGCCATTTCTCCACGACCTATCACCCGACGCTGGTGTACAGCACGACCGATGGTCGGGTTATCGAGGGCACCACCTTGGATGCGATGGAGCGCAGCGAGATCAAGGTCGGGAGCGTCATGCGGGTCGTCTATGACCCGGAAAACCCGACCGACGTTCGTCTCGCCGCAGTCCTGCAGGCCGGGGTCGATATCGACGTTTGGCTCTTGGGTGGCGCGGCGGTCGTGATCGGCATCGCGAGCGTCGTGATGCTTGTGCGCCGCCGCGTGATCTGACGCTAGGGCTGATCGCGGGCGAAGGTGAGCGGAAACTCCGGCACGTCGTAGGCGATGAGCCGGGCATAGTGCGCCTCGATGTCGGCAGAGAACAGATCGCGGGTAAGCGCGTTGACCAGCCGCGGCACGGCGAATTTCATGCCGTTGATCGATGACCCGGACGGTCCGAAGCTCAACATCGTGCCGAAATCGAAGACGTGGACATCGCCGATCCATGGCGCGGTTCCCGGCCGCTTCTCGAGCAATTCGAAGCCCGGACCAAGGTAGGGGTAGCGCGCCAGCCGCGCGTCCTCGTCGCCCGCCGCCGGGACATAGCGATCACCCCAGGTTGCGATATGCGGCACGGCCTCGGCGATCTCGTGGCGGCAGGTCACATCCATCTCAAAACCAGTGCCGCAGATCAGGAAGTCGGCCACGTGCGTGCCGTTGGGCGTCGCGATTTCGACGGCCTCGCCGCGCAGGCGGACGGATTGCCACGGACTGCCGGTATGCAGGTGGAAGTTTGCGTGTCGTGTGACGCGGTCCCAGGTTTCGCGCGGCAGGGCCTCGCGTATTGCCAGGAGATGCCGCATGAATCGCCAGCGGATGGCATCCGGCAGGTCGCCGAAATGGCGCAGGAAGCCACTGAATGAGATCGCCTTGTACGGCTGTATCCGCTGCAGTTCAGGGCGCCGACAGAACAGCCGCACCTCGGCGGCACCGGCTTCGAGCGCCGTGGCGGCGTTGTCGAACGCCGAGGCGCCGGCGCCCAGAACGGCGATCCGCCGGCCGCGCAACGCCGGGAAGTCGATGGGATCGGCGGTGTGGGCGCGCCAGCGCGGGGGCAGGGCCTCGACTTCAGGCGGCAGCCACCAGCGACCGCTTTTCTCGATTCCCATGGCCAGCACGACCTTGCGCGCCAGCAGCGACGACTCGGTGCCGTCGCCCAGCCGGACATGGGCCCGCAAGCAGCCGTCGTCCGGCACCAGCCGTCGCAACTCGACGCGGTTGCGGACCGGCAGGACGAGCACGCGGCGCAGCCACAGCAGGTAGTCCTGCCACATCTCCTTGGGGATCTTGTTGAGCGCGGCGAAGGCGGCTGCGCCGAACTGCGCCTCATACCAGGACTGGAAGGTCAGCGACGGCATCCCCAGGTCGGGGCCGGTGACGGTCTTCCATGTGCGCAGCGTCTGCATGCGCGCATACGTCCGCCACGGGCCTTCCTGACCTTCAGGTGCCTTGTCGATCGCCAGGATGTTGTCGACGCGCTCGCGCAACAGCTGCGTGGCGATGGCCTGGCCACCCTGTCCGGCGCCCACGATCAGCACGTCGAGCACCCGTTGGCCGTCCCTGGCGTGACGCGGCGGGACCCAGGACGGCTCCGGAAAGCAGACCAGTGCGTGATCGCGGCGGACGCGCGCTTCCAACGCGGCGAGTCCCTCGCTCCTCATGACGAAAAACCTTGTAGCCCCATGTCGACATGTAAGCGCAACTCGGGCCGACGCGGAAAGCGCTCTCTGGCGACGGCGACGGGTGGTCAGTCCTTGCCGACGGCGAAGGCGTCGATGCCGATCTCGGCGCGAACCACCCGGCTGGCCGCTTCCTTGGCGTCCTCGAGGGGAATGCCGGTGGCATCGGCCAACCGCACGACGGCGTTGAAAATCGCTGCGATGCCTGCCGCGTCGGCCAGCGCGTCGGCGCCGAGCGTGTTCTGGACTGCGATGCGGCAGGCGTTCAGGCGGTCCGCTGAGTCACCGACGACGGCGGCACCGAAATCCATCAGCAGTTTGCCGTGCGGCACACCACCGTCGCCGGTGCCGTCCATGACCACGGCGAAGTCGTAATGCTGTCCTGTGAAGTCGCCGCTCCCCCGGAGCAAGACCACGTGGCTGGTCGTTCAATAGACGCAGCGGTTGAGGGCCGACATCCGGGCGGCCAGCAGCTCGATCTGGGCGTGGCTCAGCGCGCGATATTCGGTGCCGTAGTCGCGCAGCTGGCGGTCGGGGAGATACATCACCGAATCGAGGTCGAAGAAGCCGATCACTTCGGCCGGCACCAGACTGAGCGCCCGATGGATGTTCATGCCCGCCAACCCGTCATAGAGCGGCGGATCGTCCGGCCCGACGTCCTCAGGCGCCAGGGTCGGTACCCAGGCGCGATCTATTCGCGCCCCGGCCGGCCGTCGGCGGGTCGGTGATCCGGCTTGCGCGGCGGGCAGTGCCCGTGGCGGCAGGCCCAGCGCGTGCTGAAACGTGTCGACGGCAATCACCGTGGCCACCACCCCCACCAGCTCGACGTAACGCTCATCGTCGAGCCCCTGCTGGCGCAGGCCGTCCAGCCAACGTTGCGAGAGACGTCCGGAATCGGTCCTGATGCGGTGGACGGCATCAACGACGGCCGGCGCCAGCGCGCCGAGGCTGTCGTGCACGCCCTCGACCCCTGCCGGCGACAGGGCCGCTGCGCGGCGGGCGCAAAGCTGGCAGTGCGTCGCGTGGCGGGTCTCGGCGGCGATGGCGACGCGTTCGGCGCCGCTCCACCACGTACCGGCCGCCGCCAGCCGCGCCCAGGCGCGGTCCTGGGCTTGCGTCAGCTCCTTGCGCATCGGCTGCTCCCTGACAGGATGCGCAAGCTAGTCCGACATCGCGCTGCGGCGCAACATGAGCCGGCGAGATTGCGTGCGCCTATTGGAGTGCACGACGCTTGCGCCTAAAGTCGCGCGCGGTAACGCAAGCTTGGGGGAGACGGCGCGTGAATGGACTGTGGTGCGACTGCTGTCGCCCGCATCCGGCGGATGGCCGCATCACGTGCAACCTGTGGCCGTCCGGTCGCGGTCGGGCTCCGTCCGCATCAGCCAGGGAGTGATCGGTATGGAATGTCGTATGGACGGCCGCGTGGCGGTGATCACCGGTGCCAGCATGGGTTTGGGCAAGGCGATGGCGATGAAATTCGCCGGCTCCGGCGCCAAGGTGGCGCTGCTCGCCCGACGGCCCGACGTCCTGGCGGAAGCCAAGGCCGAGGTGGCCAAGGCAGGCACCAAGGTCGAAGCCTACAGCTGCGACGTCGCCGACAAGGCGGCGCTGGAAGCGACCTGGGCCAAGGTGATCGCCGATTTTGGCCAGGTCGATGTGCTGGTCAACAACGCCGGCGCCTCTGCGGCCAAGCCGTTTGAAAGCGTCACCGACGCCGAATGGGAGACCGATTTCGCCCTCAAGATCTGGCCGGCCATCCGCCTGTGCCGCATGGCACTGCCGGGCATGAAGCAGCGCCGTTGGGGCCGCATCATCAACGTGCTCAACATCGGTGCCAAGGCGCCGACGGCCAACAGCACGCCCACCAGCGTCTCGCGCGCGGCCGGCCTGGCATTGACCAAGGCACTGGCCAACGAAGGGGCGCCGCACAACGTGTTGGTCAACGCCCTGCTGGTCGGCTTGATCGACAGCGACCAGTGGGTGCGGCGCTACAACGTGCAGGCCGGGATCAACAAGACCTACAAGGAGTTCATCGACGAGTTCGCCAAGGAGCGCGGGGTCAAGATCGGCCGCATGGGTCAGGCCGAGGAATTCGCCAACACGGCCTGCTTCCTGGCCTCGGACGCTGGTTCGTACATCAACGGCGTGGCGATCAACGTCGACGGCGGCCTATCGCCGGTCGTGTAGGCAAAGGCCGCCTCGATCCGTCGGCAGCGGCGGTCGGGGCGGCCATGCGCCGACCGCGAACAGGCGCGATTGTCCCGGCGCCGACGTCGGCGTAACCTCATGACCGATCAGGCGCGAGGAAACGCCATGCCCATCGTCATCAATCCGATCACCGAGACGTTTGCCGCCGAGGTCGGCGGACTGGACCTGCGTCGGCCGCTGGAGCCGGGTGAGCTGCAGGTCATCGAGGATGCCTTCAAGCGCTTCTCGGTGCTTGTGTTCGTCGAGCAGGAGCTGAGCGACCAGCAGCAGGTCGATTTCAGCCTGAATTTCGGTCCGCTCGAGACGGCGATGGGCAATATCCGCACCGACACCAAGCAGCGCCTGCGGCCCGATCTGGCGGACGTCTCGAACCTCGACGAGAACAACGAGCTGCTCAAGCCCGACGACCGGCGCCGCATGTTCAATCTGGGCAACCAGCTGTGGCACACCGACAGCTCGTTCAAGCGCACGCCCGCCAAGGCCTCGCTGCTCTATGCCAAGGCCGTTCCGCCGATCGGCGGCTGCACCGAATTCGCCGACCTGCGGGCTGCCTATGATGCCTTGCCCGAGGAGATGAAACGCAGGATCGAAGGCCTGGTGGCCGAACACTCGATCTTCACGTCGCGCGCCAAGACGGGCTACGCCAATTTCAGCCAGGAGGAGCGCGAACAGCTGCCGCCGGTGCCGCAGGTGGTCGTGCGCACGCATCCGGGTTCGAAGCGCAAGACCCTGTATCTGGCGTCGCATGCCGGGCACATCCTCGGCATGGACGCCGAGGCGGGCCGCCAGCTGCTGGCCGACCTGATTGCGCATGCCACCCAGCGACAGTTCGTCTACACCCATCGCTGGCGGGTCGGCGATCTCGTGATGTGGGATGACCGCTGCACGATGCACCGCGGCCGGCCGTTCGACGACCTGAAGTATCGGCGCAGCGTGCAGCGCTCGACGGTGGCCGACGTGGCGCCGACGGTCGAGCAGGAAGGCATCCGGCTGGTGGCCTAAGGCCATTGGCCGCCCTGTGCGGGCAGCGGCATAGTTCGGCGAACTGGACAGCAAGCTGCATGCGGGACATCCGACGGTGGGGGGTCGCTGTCTCATCGGCCGCGGAAGGGGCATGCGTGGAGGCGGGCCATGGACATCACGCGTATCCCGATCGGCAAGAACCCGCCGTGGGACATCAACGCCGTCATCGAGGTGCCGCAGGGCGGCGAGCCGGTGAAATACGAGATGGACAAGGCGTCGGGCGCCATGTTCGTCGACCGCTTCCTGCACACCGCGATGTTCTATCCCGGCAACTACGGCTTCATCCCGCACACCCTGTCGGGCGACGGCGATCCGGTCGACGTGCTGGTGGTGGGGCAGGTGCCGGTGGTGCCGGGCGCCGTGATCCGCTGCCGGCCGATCGGCGGCCTGATGATGGAGGATGAGGCCGGTCCGGACGAGAAGCTGATCGCCGTGCCTGTCGATGCGCTGCACCCGTTCTACACCGGGATCACCAGCTACGCGCAGCTGCCGCAGATCCTGCGCGACCAGGTGGCGCACTTCTTCCAGCACTACAAGGACCTGGAGAAGGGCAAGTGGGTGACGATCGTGCGCTGGGTCGATGCCGAGGATGCCGCCCGCATGGTCGCGGAGGGGATCGAGCGGGCCAAGCAGGCGGCGCCATAGAGACGGCGTCATTCCCGCTTGGGCGGCCGGATGCTAGGCTCCCTTGCGATCAGGCAAAACGTTGAAGGCCATGTCACCGCCCAGTGAAGACCCGCACGCTGCGCACGACCACGCGCACAGCCACGACCACGACCACGACCATCACGGTTCGGAGCTGTCCGAGATGGATTTGCGGGTGCGCGCCCTGGAATCGATCCTGGTCGAGAAGGGCTATGTCGACCCGGCCGCCCTCGATGTGCTGGTCGATACCTACGAGACGAAAATCGGGCCGCGCAATGGTGCGCGCGTCGTGGCGCGGGCCTGGACCGATCCGTCCTTCCGCGACTGGCTGCGCCGCGATGCCACCGCGGCCATCGACTCGCTGGGCTACAGTGGCCGCCAGGGCGAGCACATGGTGGTGGTGGAGAACACGCCCGACACGCACAACGTCGTGGTCTGCACGCTGTGCTCCTGCTACCCGTGGCCGGTGCTGGGCCTGCCGCCGGTCTGGTACAAGGCGGCGCCTTACCGTTCGCGCGTCGTGCTCGATCCGCGGGGCGTGCTGGCTGATTTCGGCCTGAGCCTGCCGCCGCAGACCCGCATTCGCGTCTGGGACTCGACCGCCGAAATCCGCTACCTCGTGCTGCCGATGCGGCCGGCGGGCACCGACGGCTGGGATGAGGCGCGGCTGGCCGACCTCGTGACGCGCGATTCGATGATCGGCACCGGCTTGCCGCTGTCGCCGGGCGCAGGGGCGACCGCAGGAGCGCGGCCATGAATGGCGCGCACGACCTGGGCGGCATGATGGGCTTCGGTCCGGTCGAACCCGAGGCCAATGAGCCGGTGTTCCACGCCGACTGGGAGCGCAAGATGCTGGCGCTCACCCTGGCGGCCGGGGCGGCGGCGGGGTGGAACATCGATGCCAGTCGCTTTGCGCGCGAGGACCGCAACCCGCGCCAGTACCTGAACTCGACCTACTATCAGATCTGGTACTTGGGTCTGCTGCGGCTGCTGGAGGACCATGGCCTGATCGGCGCCGACGAGATCGCGGCCGGGCGGGCCCTGCGGCCGCCGGCGCCGGTCAAGCGCGTGCTGGCGGCGGATCAGGTCGTGTCCAGGCTGCAACAACGCGTGCCCTACAGCCGCGATACCAATGCGCCGGCCCGCTTCGCCGTCGGCGATCGCGTGCGCACGGTGATGATGACACCGGCGGGTCATACGCGTCTGCCGCGCTACGTCCGCGGCAAGCCGGGCACGATCGAGCTGGTGCACGGCGCGCACGTGCTGCCCGATTCGAACGCGCACGGCCGCGGCGAGGCGCCGCAATGGCTCTATACGGTGGCGTTTGCCGGCCGCGACCTCTGGGGACCGCAGGCTGACCCCTCAACAACTATCTCGACCGACTGCTGGGAGTCCTACCTTGAGCCGGCCTGATATCGCGGCAGCCGAGGTCGCCGCAGCGGCGGACGCATTGCCGGCGGCTGCGCACTGGCCGCGCGATGCCGAGGGTCCGGTGTTCCGTGAGCCGTGGGAGGCGCAGGCCTTCGCCATGGCGCTGGCGCTGCACAAGCGCGGCGTCTTCACCTGGCCGGAGTGGGCGACGGCCCTGTCGGCCGAGATCCGCCGCGCGCAGGCGGCGGGCGATCCCGACACCGGCCAGACCTACTATCACCACTGGCTGGCGGCGCTGGAGCGTCTGGTGGTGCAGCACGGCGTGACCACGCCGCCGCTGCTGGACGCGCGTCGCGCCGCCTGGGACCGGGCCGCTCGTGCAACGCCGCACGGCAAGCCGATCACGCTGGCCAACGATCCGGAAGGGGCCTGACACCCGATCGGCGCGCGCCGGCCATCCCTGGCCGGCAAACGCCACGGCGGATCAATAGCGGAACTTCTCGAAGCGATTTGGATCGCCGGCGTAGTCGTCATCGGCGAAGCTACCGCCGATCACCCGCGGTCCGACCTTGGTCATGTCCTCGGGGAGTTCCTTGGCCAGCACGTCGGCGGCGTAGTCCTCGGCCCGGTCCTGCGGGCGGTAGCCGAGCTGGTAGGCCGTGGCATTGTCGAACCATGAGCGTTCATTGTCCGAGACGCCGTAGACAATCTCGAAATGGATGGCGGGATGCTCCAGGCCGATGCGCACGAGCTGTGCCAGGTCGCGCCAGCTCACCCAGATGCTGAGCCGGCGCTTGTCGATCGGCTTGTCGTTGGCGTTGCCGATGCGGATGCACAGCGACCCGATGCCAAACTTGTCGGCATACAGCGCCGCCACAAGCTCGCCGAAGGCCTTGCTGATCCCGTAGCGCCCGTCGGGCCGGAACACCGTCACGGCCCCGACCCGGCGGCTGCGCGGGTAGAAGCCGACCGCGTGGTTGCTGCTGGGATAGACGATGCGCTTGACGCCGGCGATGCGCGCGGCCTCGTAGAGGTTGTAGAGGCCGACGATGTTCTGCCGATGCACCGTCTCCCAGTCGGCTTCGACCGACTGGCCGGCCATGTGAATCACCCCATCGACACCCTTCATTGCCGCGCCCAAAGTGCCGGCGTCGGCGATATCCAGGCGGTGGAAGCTTTCGCCCGGCCCGACGTCGTTGATCGCCTTGATGTCGGCCAGCCGCAATTCGTCGTAGACGCCTTTCAGCTCGCGACGCAGTCCCGAGCCGATCGAGCCGGCCGCGCCGGTGAGCAATACGGTTTTCATGATCCAGCCTCCCGCGGTGCGATCGTAGGGGCTTGTCGTGCCGTCGTCGATGCCTGGCCGGCCGTTGCCTCCACCGCGCGGCGGCGCGATAGTCCGGCAATACAGAATCCGGCCGTCGAGGGAGGGTGCCATGCCGTGCATGCTGAGCCCGGCGCAGATCGCCGAGTACAATGATCGAGGCTTCGTGATCGCGCGCGGTCTGTTCGCGCCGGCGGAGATTTCGCTGCTGACGCGGGCCATGGAGCAGGACCCGGCAGTCCGCGGTCACATCCTGGACCGGCTTGACGGCGAGGGACGATCGACCCGTATCGCGCTGTGGAACCGCGCCGGCGACAGCATCTATGGCCTCGCGGCGCGGACGGCACGGATGGTCGACACCAGCGAAGCGTTGCTGGGCGGTCCTGTCTACCACTACCAGTCGAAACTCACGGCCAAGGATCCGGCGGTGGGCGGCGCCTGGGAATGGCACCAGGACTATGGCTACTGGTACTACAACGGCTGCCTGCGGCCCGACCTGCTGTCGTGCATGATCGCGCTGGATCGCACGACGCGGGACAACGGCTGCCTGCAGATCGTCGAGGGCAGCCACAGGCTGGGCCGGGTCGATCACACGCCGCTCACCCAGGGCCAGAACGAAGTCGACCCCCAGCGCATGACGCATATCCTGGCGCGCCAGCCTGTCGTCCACTGTGAGCTCGATCCCGGTGACGTGCTGATCTTCCACTGCAACGCCATCCATCGCAGCGACGCCAACCGCTCCGACAAGCGGCGCTGGACGCTGCTGGTCTGCTACAATCGGGTCGACAACGACACGGTGACCAAGGACGACGATCGCTACTACGTGCCACTCGAGAAGGTCGACGATGGGGCGCTGTTGCGTGCCGGACTGGCCTTCTCGCACGGCGATCAGGAGCATTTCGCCGCCCGGCCGTATGTGCCCAAGGTGCCGACGGCAGCAGAGTAGGGCGCTGGGGGCGCGTCACTCCGTGGCTCGTCCTCCCGAAGGGTCGAGCACTTATCGAGATGTTCTGTAGATCGCCGTCCGTTGCCCTCATATGATCCGGCGCAGCGCGCCGGCACGTCACGCAATGATGCGCCCCCAGCGCCTCGCCAAAGCAGCGGAGCCTCGCCGTGCCGACCGACATCTTCCACCGCGACTTCAAGGCCACGCCGTGGTGGTGGGAATGGTGGCAGCCGTCGAACGAATTGTCGCAGGACCCGCCACGCAAGACCGACGTGCTGATGGTCGGGGCGGGCTATGGCGGCCTGTCGACGGCGCTGGAGCTGCGCCGCAGCGGCGTCGAGGCGGTGGTGCTGGAGAA
>JAHCJT010000124.1 GCA_026126245.1 Alphaproteobacteria bacterium | reverse complement strand
TGGTCGGCGACCCAGGCCTGAAACGCATCCCGGTCGGCCGCCGTCTCAAACCCGAACACCAGCACCGCCGGCCAGGGCCGCGACGGCGCCCGGCTGTAGAACCGGCCGCCTAAGAGCCGTTCCGCGGCTCCCTGCAGGGCCTGGCGCGGCCCACCGCCTCCGAATGCTGGCAGGTCAACGTGCTGCGGGTATGCAGCGTCAACAGTCACGAGCCGCCGGTCACGCGATAGACGCGCGCATTGCCCTCGATGCCGCGCAGCGGCGCGTCGAACGCGACGACGTCGCTGCCGGCCAGCAGCTCGCGCACGCCGGGCGCCGCATAGAGCGCCTCGGTGAGGCAGATCTCGCCGGCATCGGCAAACGACTGCACCCGCGCGGCGATGTTCACGGTCTGGCCGAAGTAATCCAGGTTGTCGTTCAGCGTCACGGCGATCGATGGGCCGCAATGCGCGCCGATCTTGAGGATGATGGCGGGCCCGCCGTGGTCGCGGTTGAAGCGGTCGACTTCCTGCAGGATCAGCAGGGCCGCCGCGACGGCGTCGGCGGGCCGGGAGAAGGCCGCCATGACGGCATCGCCGATGGTCTTCACGATGGCGCCGGCGTGCCTGTGGGCGGCGGCGTCGAGCAGGGCGAAATGCTGGCGCACCAGGGCGTAGGCGTTGAGATCGCCGAGCTGTTCGTATAGCGCCGTCGAGCCCTTCAGGTCGGTGAACAGGAAGGTTACCTGCCGGACGCCCAGCCCCTCGGCCTCGTCGACCTGTTCGGAACGGAACAAGCGGCGGAACGTCTGGCGCGTCAGCAGCATGCCGCCGGACAGGTAAGGATCGAACTCCAGCGTCGGCTTGGCCGGCATGGCGACGATCTCGGGCGGCCAGTTGATCAGCATCAGCGCACCGCGCCGCGGGCCGGTGTTGGTGACCTCGACCACCGCCGGCCCGGGCGGCATCGCCGGCAGCGCCGGCACGAATCGCTGCCCGTTGTACTCGACACGCAGCACGCTCGGCGTGGCTGACCGCGGCCCCGCAACCGGCAGCACGAAACCGGCCTGCGTCTGGACATTGACGCCGGAGATGGCGCCGGGCTCGAGATCGGCCCGCAGCGTCGTCGTCGCACCTGCCGGCAGGTACGTCATGCCGCGGATCAGGCCGCGCAGCACGTCGACGAAGCGGGTCTGCTGTCCCGGTAGCTTGCCGCTGTCGGTGAAGCGCAGCTTCCAGTGCAGGTCCTCGACCGGCAGGTTCTCGACGTCGTGCAGCGACAGGCGACGGACCTGCGGCGCGACCGAGAAGGAGACCTCGATGAAATCGTCGAGTTCCGTGTCGCCATCGATGTCGCACAGCCCGCAGACGAAGTGGCTCTTGACGGCGCGCAACGCGCCGAAGCTTTCCAGCACCAGTCCCGAATGCGGGCAGAGGATGTCCCAGTGCATGTCGAGCAGGCCGGCGCGCGTGGCATGCAGGAACAGGTCGATGGCCTCGGACTCGGCCAGGCCGCGATCGCGTGCGAAGGCCAGCGGATTGGCGCGATGCAGCGCCACTTCGTCGCCGCTGCGGATGAAGGTTTCGAACCGGGAGATGACGCGCGGGCTCCAGGCGCGGGCCTGCTCCACCTGGGTCATGCGGTGTTCAAGAAGCTGCTCGTCAATGGTGCTCATCGACACCCCCCGCCGGCCCCCGCGCCATCGGCGCATCGTCTGCCGGCCGGCGAAGTCTGTGCGCGACGGCGCGCTACTTCAAGGGCGAGCCGCCGGCCGACGGCAGCATGGCGAGGAACGCCGGCGTATTGAGCGCGTCGCGATAGACGTTGTGGCCGGCGCGTGCCTGCCGGGTCCAGGTCTCGGCATTGGCTTCCCAGTAGCGCGCGGCTTCGGCCGGTTCCATCTCCAGTGGCTCCCTGTCGCTTTCAGCCGGGCAAGCTGCATCTCTTGCTGCGCGCCTTCAATGGCGCCCGGCCCCGGGGCCATGCGGGACAACAGCAATGGTCTTTCCTAGCCCTGTCGCCTGAGCAGCGCCGCGACGTCGTGGCCCAGGCGCACGAGATAGCGCCGCGTCGCCTGCTCGGCGGCGTGCCCGTCGCCGGCGACGACGGCGCGCGCGAATGCCGCGTGGCCGGCGCGCACATAGGCCGGCAGGCCGCGGCCGCCGAAGCTCACCCGCAGATAGAAGTCGCTGCGGTCCCAGAAGGTCTCGCCGATGCCGGTGCTGAGCGGCGAGCGGGCCAGCGCGTGCAGGTTTTCGTAGCGGCGGCGATTGCGCTGCCGCAGCTCGACGAAGCGGGCATCGGCATCGCCCGGCAGGCCGGTGTCGGACGCCAGCGCGGCGCACAGCCCGGCGAACGCGGCGGCCTCGGCGGGCGAGCGCCGCTCGGCGGCGAAGCGCGCGACGACGCCCTCGGTGGCGCCGAAGATCTCGTAGAAATCCGCCACCTCGGCCGGCACCGGCGTGACGACGCGGCAGCCGACCTGGGGCAGGACCTCCAGCAGGCCCTCGACCGTCAGGCGGCGGATCGCGTCGCTGACCGGGGCGCGGCTGACCGCCAGCGCCCGGCCGACCGACTCCGATGAAATCCGGTCGCCGGGATCGAGGCCGCCGCCCAGCAGCAGGCCCTTGAGATAGGCGTAGGCCAGATCGTGCAGGCGGGGGCTGCCGCGCCGCAGCGCCGGCGGCGCCTGCGGCAGATCGACGTTGAGGACGGCGCCCATGACTACTATACTAGCATACTAGTGGCTTTGCGTGCCAGCCGCCAGACACGGACGGGAGGAAACGCCATGATCGACGCGGCCGCGAACGCAGGGAAGATCGTCGAGGCGCTGAAGGAGACCGAGGCCGAGTCCGAGGCGACGCGGGTACTGAGCCCGCGCGCCGTGGCGCTGCTGCACGAGGCCGGGCTGACGCGGATTGTGAGCCCGGCCGCCTATGGCGGCTACGAGCTCTCGCCGCGTGCCCTGGTCGAGGCCGAGCGGGTCGTGGCGCACGGCAGCACGGCCGCCTCGTGGGTGCTGATGGTGTGCGCCGCCCACACCTTCATCGCCGGCCGCCTGCCGCGCGCCGGCCAGGACGAGATCTTCGGCGGCGATGCCGGCATGCTGATCCCCGGCGTGCCCTCGCCGCGCGGCACCTGCCAGCGCGCCACGGGCGGCTATGTGCTGAGCGGCCGCTGGCCCTACGCCAGCGGCGCCGACCACGGCGACTGGGTCCTGGTCGGCTGTCGCGGCATCCGCAACGCCGCCGGCGAACCGTGTCCGTCGCTGATCGTGGTCATGCCCAAGGCCGACGTCGTGATCGACGACACGTGGTTCACGCTGGGCATGCGCGGCACCGGCTCGAAGGACGTCGTGCTGCAGGACGTGTTCGTGCCTGAGCGCTACGCGGTGGCCATGGGCGAGGCGCAGCTCGGCACCGTCACCGGCATCGACATTCCGCTGTACCGACTGCCGATCCGGGCGAGCCTGGCCACCATGCTGCTGGGCACGATCGTCGGCATGGCCGAGCGCGGGCTGGCGCTGTTCGTGGCCCAGACCCGCACCCGCCAGGACGCCTACAGCGGCAGCCAGAAGGCGCAGAACCCGGGCATGCAGCGCCGCGTCGCGGAGGCCAGCGCCGAGATCGCCTGCGCCTGGGCACTGACGCAGCAGAACTGCGATCTGCTCGAAGCGGCGATGCGCCAGGCGCCGCCGATGCCGATCGCGGCGCGGGCGCAGGTGCGCTGGAACGCGGCCTACGCCACCGAACTGTGCCGCCGGGCGAGCAACCGGCTGTTCGAGGGCGCCGGCGCCGGCGCCGCCCACGACGCCAACGTCATGCAGGTCTTCTTCCGCGACATGAACACCGCGACGCACCACGCCATGCTCGACTTCGACACCAACGTCGAGATCCAGGGCAGGAGCCTGCTGGGGCTGGAGCTGACCGAGGCGATGGTCTGAGGCCGCCAGCGCAACGCGCGGCGGGCCGCTGCCAATGGCGCCCGCAGGGATGACGGAGGGCTGACCGATCGGCGGCACGGTGCCCGAAAAAGGATCATGGCGGCGGGTATGTCGGCCGCCCAAGCCCGAACGGTCCTCGCCGCCGGCATTTCTTGTGCCGCGCCATGGCGGGTGTACCATCGATCGCATGCGTGGCGCCGCAAGCCGCGCGGGGGGCGATCATGGTGGGCGAACGCAAGGAGCCGTACAGCACCCAGCGTGACCGCGACCTCGCGCAGCGCTGCAACGCGCTGGTGGCCCAGGCGATCCAGAACGTCGATTTCAGCTTCACGCTCGAGGAGAGCGGGCAGAAATACATCTATCACCGCTACATGCTGCACCACGTCCGGCACCTGATCGAGAACGGCGACATCGGAGTCATCGAGGACCCGCGCTATGTCGGCAGCGGTGCCATCGTCGCCGCCTACGATCGCCAGAACGACAAGGTGCTGGCCAACAGGGGCATGCTGGGCGATGCCACGGCGGGAGCGAAGATGGCGCACGAGTACACGCACGCCGCCACCGACGTGATGAAATACTCGATGCTGACATCGGCGTCGGACGAAGGCGCGGCCTTTCTGGTGCAGCGCTGCTGCATGGGCTTCGGCACCAAGGTCAATCATGGCAATTTCGACGGCGGCGATCCGCTGTACCGCGCGGTGCTCGACAACGCCGAGCAGCTGATGCTGTCCAAGAACCTGGCGAAGGACAAGAAGGCAGTCATCACGGCCGCCGAGTTCAAACCGCTGCGTGATGCCACCGCGGTGTACTACAAGGCGACCCTCGCCAGCATGTTCCAGCCCGACGACTACATACGCGCGCTCGGCCTGAAGATTCCGTCGAGCTACTACAAGAACTACTAGCCCCGATCGCGATCCGGGCCACGCCCGGCCGGTGCGGCGTCGGTGCCGGGCCGTCAGGCGTCGCCAAAGGTGCCCTTGCGGCTGAACACCGGCTGGGTCGGCTGCGTCTTGATGGCCGGCAGCTGCGCCAGCCACGTCTGCGCCGAGCGGAACCAGTACTGGTCGCCCGGCACCAGCTGGTCGCGCTGGCGGATCGTGCCGACGCGCAGGCCGACGACGCGGGCCGCATCGTCGCTCACCGGCGCGGAGTAGATCGGCGTGCCGCAGTCGGGGCAGAAGCTCTGCTCGCGCTTGTTGCCGCTGTCGCCGGTCTTCACATAGATCGTCGGCGTGCCCGACAGCAGCCGGAAGGTGCCCGGCCTGGTCGGCACCACCGTGCGGAAGGCCGACCCCGACAGCGTCTGGCAGTCGGTGCAGTGGCAGATCACGACATGGGCGGGCTCGACCTCCGCCTCGTAGCGGATGGCGCCGCAGTGGCAGCCGCCGTCGACCTTCATGGCTTCGTCCTTTCCGCGTCGCCGCCGCGTGTCGCGCGGCCGTCACGGGCTGGGCGCAAGCTTAGGCGCCGACGTTGCCGGCCGTCGAGGGTGTCAAGCCGACGGTGCGACCGGGATCGCGCTGCGTGCGGCCGGACACGGGTCGGACAGCATCCGGTGTGCAACCGCCGGTCGGCCCCGGGTCGGCGTGTCGCGTCGCCGAGGGTCGCACCGCTGTCGTCCACCGCCGCCCGCCGTCGTCTTGCCGCCGGGCGATGGCGTGGCCTAGGCTCCGCTCCGGCCGGCCGGGGCGATGGCCCGGCGGCCGCACGCCAACCCGCAAGCCGGTCGCACGTCGCCGGCACGCGCCAGCCCGGGAGAGCACGCCATGACCTACTACGATCTTGGTGCCTACACGCGGCCGATCACGACCAAGTCGGCCGAGGCGCAGGTGTGGTTCGACCGCGGCCTGAACTGGGTGTTCGGCTTCAACCACGCCGAGGCGATCAAGTGCTTCGGCAAGGCGCTGGAGCACGATCCGCGCTGCGCCATGGCGCAGTGGGGCATCGCCTATGCCGCCGGCCCCAACTACAACCTGCCCTGGCACCTCTACGATCCGGCCGGCAAGGCGCAGGCGCTGGCCGCCGCCTACGACGCCATGCAGGCGGCGCTGGCGCTGGCCGACGGCGCGACGCCGGTCGAGCAGGCGCTGATCCGCGCCCTGCCGGTGCGCTATCCGCAGCGCGAGCCGATCGAGGACCAGTCGGGCTGGGACAAGGCCTACACCAACGCGATGCGCAAGGTGTACGGCGAGTTCCGCGGCGATCTCGATGTCGCCTGCGTCTTCGCCGAGGCGATCATGAACGAGACGCCGTGGAAGATGTGGGACCTGACGACCGGCGACGTCGCCGCCAACGCCGGCACGCGCGAGGCGGTGGCGCTGCTGGAAGGCCTGTTCGAGCGCGCGCCGGCGTCGTGGGACCATCCCGGCCTGCTGCACCTCTACGTGCACCTGATGGAGATGTCGCCGTTCCCGCAGCGCGCGCTGCGCGCCGGCGACCGGCTGCGCGAGCTGGTGCCCGATGCCGGCCACCTGGTGCACATGCCGACGCATATCGACGTGCTGTGCGGCAACTACCGCGACGTGCTGGTCTATAACCAGAAGGCGATCGCCGTCGACCGCAAGTTCCTGGCGCGCGAAGGGGCGATGAACGTCTATGCGCTGTACCGCACCCACGACCACCACTTCGCGATCTACGGCGCGATGTTCCTGGGCCAGTACGCGCCGGCGCTGCAGGCCGCCCAGGAGCTGATCGACACCACGCCGGAGGAGTTGCTGCGCATTCCCTCGCCGCCGATGGCCGACTTCATCGAAGGCTATCTGGCGATGAAGCAGCACGTGCTGGTGCGCTTCGGCAAGTGGCGCGAGATCATCGCCCAGGAGCTGCCCAAGGACCGCGACCTGTACTGCTCGACGACGGCGATGATGCTCTACGCCAAGGGGCTGGCGCACTCGGTGCTCGGCGAGATCGCCGAGGCCGAGAAGGCGCGGGCCGCCTTCCGCGAGGCCAAGGCACGCGTGCCCGACACGCGGCGCGTGCACAACAACACGGTGGTCGACCTGCTGGCGATCGCCGAGGAGATGCTGACCGGCGAGCTGGAATACCGCCGCGGCAATTTCGACGTCGCCTTCGCCCATCTGCGCCGTTCGGTCGAGCTCGACGACGCGCTGCCCTACGACGAGCCGTGGGGCTGGATGCAGCCGGCGCGCCACGCGCTGGGCGCGCTGCTGCTGGAGCAGGGCCGCCTGGCCGAGGCCGAGGCGGTCTATCGCTCCGACCTCGGCTTCGACGACAAGCTGAGCCGCGCCTGCCAGCATCCCGACAACGTCTGGAGCCTGCACGGGCTGCACGAATGCCTGACGCGGCGCGGCGACACGGTGGAGGCGCCGCTGATCAAGGCGCGGCTCGACCTGGCGCAGGCCCGCGCCGACGTGCCGGTGCGCGCCTCGTGCCTGTGCCGCCGCGAGGCGGCCTGAGGCGCCGCCGGCGCGCCGCGAGCTGCGCCGTCCGGCCGTGACGGTGGCTCATGACGACTGACTCAGCTGGCGCGGCAACGCCGTCGGCGTCCGGCGCGCGCCTGGTGGCGATCGTGTGCGCCGCCCAGGTCTTCGTGCAGATCGGCGCCTTCTACTGGCCGGCGCTGCTGCCGCAGATGATCGGCCGCTGGTCGCTCTCCAACAGCGAGGCGGGCTGGATCACGTCGTCGTTCTACGCCGCCTACATGCTGGCGGTGCCGGTGCTGGTGACGCTCACCGACCGGGTCGACGCCAAGCGCGTCTACCTGTTCGGCGTCGGCTGCACGGTGGCGGCGCATCTCGCCTTCGGCCTGCTGGCCGACGGCTTCTGGTCGGCGCTGGCGCTGCGCGGGCTGGCCGGCATGGGCTGGGCCGGCACCTACATGACGGGCCTGAAGCTGCTGGCCGACCAGGTCGATACCCGCATGATGTCGCGCGCCGTGACCGGCCATGCCGCCAGCATCGGCATTTCGGGCGCCGCGTCCTACGTGCTGGGCGACCTGCTGGCGCAGCACTTCGGCTGGCGCATCGCCTTTGCCAGTGCCGGCCTGACCGCCGCCATCGCCTGGCTGACCGTGGCGCTGGCCGTGCCCGGGCGGCCGCCGCCGGCGAAGGCCGCCGGCCCGGCGCTCGCGATGTTCGACTTCCGGCCGATGCTGCGCAACCGCTCGGCCTTCGCCTATTCGCTGGCCTACTGCGTGCACACGCTGGAGATGAACGCGCTGCGCGGCTGGGGCGTGGCCTTCCTCGCCTATGTCGCGGCCCGCACCGGCGGTGGCGGCGAGCTGCTGTCGCCGACCGTCGTCGTCACGGTGCTCGGGCTGCTCGGCACCTTGGCCAGCGTGCTGGGCAACGAAGCCTCGATCCGCTTCGGCCGCCGCCGGCTGGTGAGCTGGGCGATGTTGCTGTCGATCGCGGCGGCGGCGCTGATCGGCTTCGTCGGCACGCTCGGCTACTGGCTCGCCGTCGTGCTGGTGGTGGTCTACGGCATGATCATCTGGCTCGATTCCTCGTCGCTGACCGCCGGCGCGGCCGGTGCCGCCGACCCGGCGCGCCGCGGCGCCACGCTCGCCGTGCACTCGATGCTGGGCTACGGCGGCGGCTTCGTCGGGCCGCTGGCGATCGGCTGGACGCTCGACCTCGCCGGCGGCATGTCGCCGACCGCCTGGGGCCTGTCGTTCCTGCTGGTGGCCGTGCTGATGGCGCTGGCCCTGGCGGTCTTCATCGCCATCCGCCCCCGGGACCTCGCCGGCGACCGCGCGACCTAGGGCAGGGCGCCGCCGCGCACTTGGTTGACGTCCCTGCCGGGCGGGGGTTTCACCCGGCAAAGCCGGGCGGCCGGCCCTGTCGACGCCGTGCACAGGAAACGATTGACGTTCGTGCTATGGAGTCGCCCGTGCGATCCGCAAACTTCTTGAGGGCGCCATGCGGGGCAGTTGTCTTTGCGGAACGGTGGCGTTCCAGATCAACGGTGATCGCCGCAGGATCTATCAATGTCACTGCTCGCTCTGTCGCAAACAGGGGGGCGCCGCGTCGAACGCGGCAATGATCGTGGAAACCGGGGAACTTCGCTGGATTTCCGGACAAGAGCAGATCTCGTCCTACGTGAAGCCGACAGGCTTTCGTTCCGACTTCTGCGCCCGATGCGGCTCGCCGGTCCCCAATCCGCTGAGGACGATGGACTATTATTGGGTACCCGCGGGTCTGCTCGATGACGACGCGAGCCTGGACGTTGCCGCGCATCTGTTTGTTGGGTCCAAAGCGTCGTGGGATGCGATTTCTCCCGGCGTCCGGCAGTTCGAGACCATGCCGGAGCTGTCGGTCTTCATCGCCCTGTTGCATGCCCGGTCCTAGTGAAGCGTCGTCGGATCGGTCGTGGGAGATCTGGCTTTGGCGGCGCCGCTCCGCTCCGTTCAGGCGGACGCCGGCGGCAGCAGCCGGGCTCGCGGGCGGGACACGGTCTGGCGGCCGCGCTTGAAGGCGGCGAGCACCGGCGCAATGGTCGCGACCGCCATGGCTGGCGTCGGCGCATCGATGATCACCAGATCGGCCGGGTTGCCGACCGCGATGCCGTAGTCGGCGACATTCATCAGCCGGGCCGAGCGCTGCGAGATCATGGCGAACAGCTCGGCCATGCGCTCGGGCTGTCCGACCTGCAGGATGTTGGCGTGCAGGTTGGCCATGCGGATCAGCGAGCCGTCGCCGAACGGCGTGAAGGGATTGAGGATGTTGTTCGAGGATATCGAGCAGTTGCAGCCGTGCTCGACGAACAGGTTCGCGTCGGCGACGCAGCGCGGCACGTTGTGGTCGGCATGGCGCGCCAGCACGAACAGGTCGGTCGAGGGCAGCACGGTGACGGCGACGCCGACATCGGCCAGACGCCGGGCGATCTCCTTCTGGCGTGCAGGCGGCAAGCCCGCCAGCTTGGTCATGTGGCCGGCGGCGACGCGGCCGCCGAGCTTGAAGCGTTCGGTCAGGTCCGCCACCAGATGCGTGTCGAGGCTGGCCGGGTCGTGGCCGGAATCGATGTGCATGTCGATGTCGACGTCGAAGTGGCGCGCCAGCTCGAAGACGCGGTTGATCTGGCCGGGGTGATCGACATCGTAGTTCGGCGCCGCGCCGATCACCTTGGCGCCCATTTCGAGTCCCTTGACCAGGGCGGCATCGGCGGCCGGCGCGGTGGTCAGGCCCTCCTGCGCGAAGACGCAGATCTCGAGATCGACCGCCCATGCATACTCCCTGGCCAGCGCCAGCAGCGCCTCGACGCTCTTGACGCCGACCGGCGCGTCGATCTCGACATGCGTGCGGATGCGCGTGGCGCCGTGCTTGATGCACCCCTCCAGCGTCTCCTTCGCCCGCCGGTAGACATCTTCGATGGTGAACGTCGGCTTCACCGCCTGCACGCGCCGCATGTGGTCGGGCTGCTGGCGGCTGGGTTCGGGCGCGCAGCGATCGACGATGTGGGACTTGTCGAGATGGATATGGGTCTCGATCAGGCCGCCGCAGCACAGGCACCCCTCGGCGTCGTGCGCCGGCGCCTCGGCCTCGATGCGGGGCTCGATCGCGGCAATGCGGCCGGCGGCGAAGCCGATATCGACCAGGCGGCCGTCCGCCGCGTCGGGCAGCCGTGCATTGCGAATGACCAGGTCGAGCATGGGCCACACTCGCGACGAAGGGCGTTGCGCCGCGCGGACTCGCGACAAGACGGATCGCGCCCGCGCAACGCGTGGCCCCTACGGTCGCCGCAACGCCGCCGGTTGGGCAAGGGCAATCGCGGCCGCGTCGTGGCGTAGGCAGGCTGTTGCCGCGCGATCGCTGCGCGTCGGCTGCCGGCTTTGCCTGCTGGCCGGTCCGGCGGCGCTGGCGCGCGACGTCAGGCGCGGCCATTTCGCCGATTGCAGCCTTGACCAGAGTGAGCCCGGGTTGAGTGCGCCAGGGCGCCGTTTGCGCGTCGCGATCAGACGAGGCCGCGTGTCAGCAACTCGGCGACCACCTGCGCCGCCCGCTCATGGTAATCGGCCTCGCTCAGCCCGTAGAGCGCCCGCCAGAGCCCGGCGATGGCCGCCATCTCTGCCGTGACCTTGGCGGCTGCCACCTTCAGGGCCGGCCGGGCGTCGGCGTCCCTGGGCTGCGGCTCGACCTCGACGCGATAGCCGAGTTCCTCTGCCTGGCCGATCCAGGCGGTGGCATCGAACGGATGATCAGTGCTTCTGGGCATCGTGAACTCCCGGGCGATGTGGCGCTTCGAGCCGGAACCTCTAGGGCCGTCGCGTCGCCGACGGCATATTGTCCGTTGAACCTGACGTTTGGGCCGCCGAGTCGTCTAGGCGCGGCGTGTGCCGAAAATAAGACCGTTGCGTGATCACCCGCAGGGCGCGGTCCGCAGCGGCAAGAATTATTGCACAAAGTATTTAACAATGATCTTGCGCGGTCAAACGGCGGCCGGAGCTTGCAACGGCTTAAGCGATGATCCTGATCTCAATCATCGAATCCGGAGCAGCCGCTAACTGTCAGCGATAGCAATCGAAGTCGCGCGCCAGCGCGTTCAGTCATCGCACGAATTGGGCGTCAAAAATCTAATGGGAGGCGAACCGCTCAACGGCACATCGCCAGCCGGCTGGCCCGGGTCGTGCCCACCTTGCCCGCGTCTGACCGGTCCGGCGTCGCGGGCGGCGCCGGCAATGGGCGCGGCGCGTCAGGCCGGCGGCCGCCGGTCGCGGCCCTAGGCCGGACGGCCGTGCGCCGCGCAGCACGACGCGGCCGCCGGTGCCGGCGCGTAGCGGTCGTGGTGGCGGACCCATTCCATGGTGTAGGCGAGTTGATCCTCGTCGCGGCCGCGCGGCGTGAGGTCCATCAGCGGGTAGGCGCCCATCATCACCTCCACGCCACGGCCGTAGGTCGAGTAGGTGTGGAAGACGTCGCCGGCCGCGTCCTTGTAGAAGACGCTGATGCCGGGCATCTCCTCGCCCGGCGGCGGGTTGCCGTAGTTGTAGCTGGCCGTGCCGGCAGCCTTTTCTTCCGCTGTGAAGGTGACGCCGAAATCGCGGTTGAAGTCGCTGCCCTGCGAGGACACCCAGCGGAAGCGCCAGCCCATGCGCGCGCGGAAGCGCTCGATCTCAGCCAGCGGCGCGCGCGAGACGGCCAGCAGCGTGATGTCGCGCTGCGCCAGGTGCGGCGCGGCGCCATCGTTGTGGTCGGCCATGTAGGAGCAGCTCTTGCAGCCTTCCTCCCAGCCGGGCGCCAGCATGAAGTGCTGCACCAGAAGCTGGCGGCGGCCGTCGAACAGGTCGGCGAGCGAGCGGCGGCCCTCTTGCGTGTCGAAGACGTAGGTCTTCTCGATGCGCACCCAGGGCAGCGCGCGGCGCTCGCGGGCGATCTGGTCGTGCAGCCGGGTCAGCTCCTTTTCGCGCGCCAGCAGCGCCTTGCGCGCCGCGGTCCAATGCTCGCGGGACACGACGGGATGGTTCGCGGTGCTGTCGCTGGCCGTCACGGTGGTCATGGCGTTCTCCTTGTCGTGCAGGGTGGTTGTCCGGCGGCGTCAGGCCGGCAGTCGCTGGTCGTAGTCCGTCTGCAGGCGGGCCCAGCTGTCCCAGAACGGTGCCGGCGCCGTGTCCGTGACGCGCGCCACCAGCACGTCCAGATGCGTGTGCCAGCCGGCGCTGACCCTCAGCATCATCGTGCGGTCGGGCAGGCGGCGATGGATCACGGTGAGCAGCACGTTCTTGCCCTGCGGCTCCAGGTCGAAGGTCACATCGCCGCTGCCCTGCCAGGCGATGGCAAGCCGGCGCGGCGGATCGAGCGCGATGATGCGGCTTTGCATGCGGTGCTCCTCGCCGAACCCGGTGGGCCGCGTGCCGGGCGGGTCGGTCAGCTCGCTGTTGCGCCACACCAGCTCGAAGGGCGCGCCGACCTTCATCTCCATCTGGCCCGCCGCCAGCCACTTCTTGCGCAGCTCGCTGTCGGTGAGATAGGCCCAGACGCGCTCGATCGGGCCGGGCAGCAGGCGCTGGATCTTCAGGGTGGCGGGCTCGGTCAGCACGCCATAGGCGCCCGGGGGCGCGAGGTCGGTCATCGCTTGGTTCCTTTGCGGGTCGTGGATTTGCGTGCGTCCTCCTGGCGGAGGAGCTGCTCGAGGACATCGAGGCGGGCGGTCCAGAAGCGCTCGTAGAAGCTCAGCCACTCGTGGGCGCTGGCCAGCGGCCCGGGCTGCAGGCGGCACATGTGGGTGCGGCCGCGCACCTCGCGGCGGATCAGGCCGGCGTTCTCCAGCGCCTTGACGTGCTTGGAGGCAGCCGCGAGCGAGATATCGAACGGCGCGGCGAGCTCGCCCACGCTGCGCTCGCCCTCGGCCAGCGCCGCCAGCATGCGGCGACGGGTGGGGTCGCCGAGGGCGTGGAAGACGGCGTCGAGCTGGGCGGGCGTTAGTTCAACCATAAGGTTGAATATACGCCGCCCAAGCCGTTTGTCAACCCTTCGGTTGAATATATGCCTGGCGCGGCCGCCGACGGCAGGCGCAGGCCGGCTGCAGCGTCAATCCGGGATTTCCGGCTCCACCAGCTTGCCCAGCAGCACCAGCGATTCCTGCCAGCCGAGGGTGCACTGCT
>JAHCJT010000123.1 GCA_026126245.1 Alphaproteobacteria bacterium | reverse complement strand
CGTTCCACAAGCTCTCGCAATGGCTCGCCTACTCGCTGGTCGAACCGCTGGAGGATGCCGGCATTACCGTCACCGGCCTCGACGCGCTGACCGGCCTGCCGGAATACCGCAACGGCGGCCTGTTCATCGATGCCGGCGCGTTGCGCGTCAAGCGCCGCGACATGCTGCAACGCGCCTGGCTGCCGGGCGACGAGCCGATCGTGGAATGGCGCGCGCTGACCGTGCTGCTGCTCGACCAGGTGGCACAGCACGTGCGTGTCCATCTCGGCCTCGACGCCGTCGCGCTGCCGCTGGCCAAGGTCCTTGAGGGCGGCACGTGGCTGGCCGGGCGGCGGCTGGCGTCGCAGCGCCGGCCGGGCGGCGCACCGCCGATCGCCATTGACAGCGATGGCACCGTGTTCTGAAGGGTAGGAAGAAGAAGATGTCCGTCACCGTCGTCGATCATCCGCTGGTCCAGCACAAGCTGTCGCTGATGCGCGACAAGGACACCTCCAGCGCCAACTTCCGCCGCCTGCTGCGCGAGATCGCCATGCTGCTGGGCTACGAGGTGACACGCGACCTGCCGCTGGCCTCGCGGCAGATCGAGACGCCGCTGACCGCCATGGATGCGCCGTTCATCGAGGGCAAGAAGCTGGTGGTCGTGCCGATCCTGCGGGCCGGGCTGGGACTGGCCGACGGCCTGCTCGACCTGATGCCGCAGGCGCGCGTCGGCCACGTCGGCCTGTACCGCGACCCCGAGACCAAGGCGGCGGTCGAATACTACTGCAAGCTGCCCGAGGACATCGCCGACCGCCTCGTCATCGTCTGCGATCCCATGCTGGCGACGGCCAATTCGGCGATCGCGGCCGTCGACCTGCTCAAGCGCCACGGTGCGCCACGCATCAAGTTCGTCTGCCTGCTGGCCGCGCCGGAAGGTGTCTCGGCGTTCACCGAGGTCCATCCCGACGTGCCGTTGTGGACCGCCGCCATCGACAGCCGGCTCAACGACCACGCCTACATCGTGCCTGGCCTGGGCGACGCCGGCGACCGGCTGTTCGGCACCAAGTAGTCACCGTCAGGTCCGCGTCACGCCGCGCCGGCATCGTCGCGGCTTCCGGCGCGATGCCGGCAACGACAACGGCTTGGGGGTGCCGCGATGGCCGCGCTGAGGCGCTTTGCCGGCTTCGTCGACTGGTTGAACAACGCCGCCGGCGTCTGTGCCGCGTGGCTGATCGTGCCGGTGATCGCCCTGCTGTTCCTGCAGATCCCCCTGCGCGAGGTTGTCGGCAAGGGCAACCTGCTGGCCAACGACATGGGCCAGCTGCTGCATGCCACAGTCTTCATCGTCGGCGTCGCCTATACGCTGCGCTGGAACGGCCACGTGCGGGTCGACCTGTTCTATAGCCGCCTGCGGCTGCGCACCCGGGCCTGGATCACGCTGCTGGGCGCGGCTGCGTTCATGCTGCCCTGGCTGTGGCTGGTCGGGCGCTGGTCGGTGCCCATCACGCTGCAATCATGGGGCCAGCTCGAGCTGTTCCCCGAGACCGGCAACCCCGGCTATTTCCATTTCAAGACGCTGCTGTTCGTCTACGTCGTGCTGGTCGGCCTGCAGGCGCTGGCCATGATGGCGCGCGCCAGCCTCACGCTTGCCGGCTATCCCGGCGGCCTGTCCGAGCGATGACCACCGTCGAGTTGCTGGCGCCGCTGATGTTCATCGGTGCCATCGCACTGCTGATGTGCGGCTTTCCCGTCGCCTTCACGCTGGCCGGCGTGTCGGTGCTGTTCGCCTTTCTCGGCGCCGCGCTCGGCGCCTTCGACGTGTCGCTGCTGTCGTCGCTGCCGCTGCGCCTGATCGGCCTGATGGAGAACGACCTGCTGCAGGCGATTCCCATCTTCGTCTTCCTCGGCGTGGTGCTGCAGAAGACGACCATCGCCGCCGACCTGCTGGAGGCAATGAGCGGCCTGTTCGGCAAGCGCCCCGGCGGGCTTGGCATCTCCACCCTGCTGATCGGCGCCCTGCTGGCACCGATGACCGGCGCGGTCGGCGCCACCGTGCTGACCATGGGCCTGCTGACGCTGCCGACCATGCTGCAGGCCGGCTACGACAGGCGGCTGGCCAGCGGCATCGTGTGCGCCGCCGGCACCCTGGGCACTATCCTGCCGCCGTCGGTGATCCTGATCCTGCTGGCGACCATGGTCCAGGCCGGCTACGTCGAGGCCATGGCGCGCGTCGGCCGCTACATCAGCTCGCCGCTGCTGACCAAGCACATCTATCTCGGCGCGTTGCTGCCGGTGGCGCTGCTGCTCGTGTTGTACATCGCCTATGTCGGCCTCGTGGCCTGGCGCCAGCCGCACCGCTGTCCGCCCGTGGCGCTACCGGCCGAGCGGCCGCTGACCGCGCGACGCATCGTCATTGCCATCGCGGTGCCGGTCGGCCTGATCCTCGGCATGCTGGGATCGATCGTGACCGGTTGGATCTACACCGTGGAAGCGGCCGCGACCGGCGCCATTCTGGTCACCCTGCTCGCCTTCGTGCGCGGCGAGTTGACGCTTGAGCGCTTCGCCGATTCGCTGCGCACCGTCATGCGCCTGACCGCCATGGTGTTCGCATTGATGATCGGCGCCCTGACGTTCACATTGGTCTTTCGCGGCCTGGAGGGCGACGTGACCGTGGCGCGCTGGCTGGCGATGGTGCCCGGCGGACCGGCCGGCGCCACCGCGGCGGCCATGCTGGTGTCGTTTGTCACCGGCTTCTTCCTCGACGCCACCGAGATCGTCCTGCTGGTGGTGCCCGTCGCCGCCGTGCCGCTGCTGGCGCTCGACGTCGATCCCGTCTGGCTGTCGGTGCTGCTGGCCGTCAACCTGCAGACCAGCTTCCTGGCGCCGCCGGCCGGCTTCGCGCTGAACTTCGTGCGCAGCATCGCGCCGCCCGAGCTGACGACCGGCGATATCTACCGCGGCGCCCTGCCGATGATCGCCATCCAGCTGGTGGCCCTGACGCTGCTGTGGGCGGCGCCGCAGACGGCAACCTCGATCGCCGGTCGGCCGCCCAACATGCCGGCCGGCGAGAAGCCGAAGATCGACCCCGCCTTCCGCATGAACCCGCCACTGGCCGACGAACCGCCGCCGCTGCAGACCGCGCCGCCGCGCCAGTGAGTGCCGGCGCCATGGCGGTGTCGCTTGGCCGTGCGAAACGGAGCGGCCCAAGCCCGTCGTCCGGGCGACATCACAATCAGGCTCGGTTGACCGCTGCGGCTGCCGCCGCACCATGGCTTCGCGTGGCGCGGCAACCCATCCGGCGGAACGGGAAGCCGCCACAGGCCAAGCGAGTCAGGCGGCGGGGCAAGCCGCGGCGCGTCAGTTGCCCGGGCCGCGTTCCATCGAGTAGGGCTGCCAGCGCGCCAGCGGCGACTTCTCCAGCACCGTCGGGTTGACGCAGCTGCGCGGCCAGCGGCCGGTCAGCACGGCGGCCAGCTCCTGCCCGACCCGCCGGCGGCGCGCCGGATCGAAGCGCGCCGACGCCGAGGCGACGTGCGCTGTGAGGATGACGTTGTCCATCTTCAGCAGCGGATTGTCCGGCTTGACCGGCTCGACCTCCAGTACGTCCAGTCCGGCGGCGGCGATCCAGCCCTCCTGCAGCGCCTTGATCAGGGCGCTTTCGTCAACCGTCGGGCCGCGGCCGGTGTTGATGAACAGCGCCGTCTTCTTCATGGCGCGGAAATGCTCCTCGCGCAGCATGCGCTGCGCCTCGACCGTGGCCGGGGCGTGCATCGAGACGATGTCGGAGCGCGCCAGCACCTCGGCAAGGCTGGCCGGCTCGACGCCGTGCTCGCTCATCACCAGTTCCTCGACGAACGGATCGTAGGCCAGCATGCGCAGGCCGAACGGTGCCGCCCGCTTGGCCACCGCGCGCGCCACATGGCCGAAGGCGATGAAGCCCAGGGTCTGGCCCATCAGGCGCGGGAATTCGTAAAGCAGCGGCCGCGCCTCGCGCCAGCGCCCGTCGCGCGCCATGCGGTCCTGCACCACCAGGCGGCGGAAGGTGGCGAGCAGAAGGGTCATGGCGTGGTCGGCGACCTCTTCGATGAAGGTGTCGGGCACATTGGTGACGGGAATGCCGCGCTTGGTGGCGGCGGCAACGTCGACCGAGTCGACACCGACGCTGCCCAGCGAGATCACCTTGCAGCGCTCCAGGCCGTCGATGATGCGCGCCGTAATGCGGCGGCCCTTGGCGTAGAGCGCGTCGGCGTCGTGGGCGGCGGCGATGAACTCGTTCTCGGACGGCGCGTCGATCTCGACGATGTCGGCCCCCAGCGACGACAGCGCCTCCATCTCGTAGGCATAGCCGCTACCGCTGATGCCGCCCGGCGGCGTGACGATCTTGAACCTGGCCATGCGCTTCCTCCCCGTCCGGCATTCCGATCCGACGGCGGCGAGCTTGTCAGCCGTCGCGGCCGGCCGCCAGCGCTTGTTTCGCAGGCCCCCGGCTGCCGGCCTGCATGCCGGCCGGGCCCTTCTCCGCGCCTGGCCGTCGGGCGCGACAGCCCCGCGCCCGGGTTCCACTTGATCGCGCGCCGTCCTAGGCTGGTCGCCGGCCGGGGAGGTTGGGCCGCGGGGAGGCAGTCCGGATGCGCATGGTCCTGTTCGTCGGCCTCGGCCTCGTGCTGGGCGCCGTCGGCGGTGCGGTGATCGGTTTCCTGATCGGCATGCTGCTGGTCGAGATCTTCAGCATCAGCTGCTTCGAGGGCGCCTGCGGCTTCTTCGCCGTCTCGATCGGCCTGCTCGGCTTCTTCATCGGCGCGATCGGCGGACTGACCGTCGGCATCCTGCTCGGCCGGCGGCGAGCCAGCACCGCCTGACGCCGCCGCCTCAATCCAGGCCCAGCCAGCGCTTTACCTTGCCGGTCCAGCTCTCGGCGTAGACGATGTCAGCCCTGATCTCGTAGGGCACGCCGGGCATCGATTTGACCAGCGCCATCAGCGGCAGCTTCCACACCACCTTGCGGCCGTCGGCCTGGATCTCGCCGGTGGTATTCTCGATGCGCACGGCCGATACCGTGAGCGTGACGTAGCGGTTGGCGGTCATGGCCAGCAGCATGGCGTTGGCCGCCAGCGAATCGCCGGGCTGGTCCGGGCGCGCCAGCGGATCCTCGACCGGTTTGAATTGACCCGACAACCGATAGACCCCGTCGCGCAGGCGCTCGATCTTGAGCTGTGACTTGTCCAGCCCGCGCAGGCCGGGCGCCGAGCTGGTCTGGGCGCGGCGCTGCGCCTCGGACGCCGCCACCGGGTCACTGAGCTCGATGACGTAGGTACACAACGCCATGTCGCTGCGCTGGCCGCGCTTGCCGGTGATCGAGCGCACGCCGGCCGGCAAGGTCGCGGCGGGATGTTCCTTCTCGCAGTCGGTGAGGAAATCAGGCTGACCCGGCTTGCCCTGGCTGGCCATCAGCGTCGCGAGCTGCATCGACACGCCGATTTCGGCCGTCACCAGGGCGGTGCCGTCGGGCCGAAACGTGCCGTCGGCCGTGAAGTCGAAACACCCGGCCAGCAGACCGCTCAACACCGCAACCGCACACCCGCGCTTCCACATGACGTCCTCCCTGCCCGGCCGGCGGCGCTTGCCGCGCCGTCTTGCCGGCCGGACTGTGCCGGCCGGTGGTGGCAGAATAAAGGTGTCTTTGCGCCGCCACCGGCCCGTTTTTCCGTTCCGGCGCGTGCGTTCGGCGCCATGAAACGCCGCGGAAATAGCGTACATTGCATTTTTGGCCCACCCGGCCGGCACTACCGAACGGGAATAGGGCGCAGCAAGTCGTGTTCGTTGGGTCGATTTCGCAATCGCCGGTTCCAGCGCTACACTGTCAATCCAGTGCGGCCGCGTCGCAGCGCATCGCAGACGCCAAGGGCCACGAGGACTAGGGGTGACCGACAAGACCGATCCGCCCGACTCGACTCGCCTGTCCATCACCGGCGACGACAGGACCCGCGTCGCCGGTAGCCGGGCGGGAGCCTTCGGCCCTGCCGGCAACGCGGGCAGCCGCTCGTTCGACCCGTTCTCGTCGCCCGACCCGGCGGCGCGCTTCGGCACCGCCGGCGGCACGTCGGGCGGTTCGGAAGCGACCGGCGGTCAGAGCCTGCTGCTGCTGCCGGGGATGCTGCTCAACAATACCCAGCGGGTCGAGGCCCTGATCGGCCGCGGCGGCATGGGCGAGGTGTACCGCGCGACCAACATCCACACCGGTGATCGCGACGCCATCAAGGTGATCCGTCCCGATCTGGTCAGCGAGCCGCAGGTGCGCGAGCTGTTTCGCCGCGAGGCGGCGGCTCTGCGCAAGGTCCGCCACCCCGCAGTGGTCTCCTATGAAGGCGTCTTTGGCGACGAGGCCGGGCGGCTCTTTCTGGTCATGGAGTTCGTCGACGGTCCGTCACTCGCGTCGATCATCGCGAACGCGCCGCTGACGCCGGCAGAAGTGCGGCGAGTCGGCGTGCAGATCGCCGAGGGCCTGGCGGCGGCGCACGGCTGCGGCGTGGCGCATCGCGACCTGTCGCCCGACAACATTGTGCTGCGCGACGGCAACCTCGACAACGCCGTGCTGATCGATTTCGGCGTCGCCAAGCGCCTGGACGGAGTCAGCACCGTCGTCGGCAGCGGCTTCGCCGGCAAACTCGACTATTGCTCGCCCGAGCAATGTGGCCTGTTCGATGCCGCGGTCGATCATCGCACCGACATCTACAGCCTGGGCCTGGTGCTTGCCGCCGCCGCGGTCGGCCGGCCATTGCCCATGGGCTCGTCACTGGCGCGTGCCGTGAAAGCGCGCGAGACCCAACCGGACCTGTCCAGCGTACCCGATGAGCTGCGTGCCGACTTGCGGCGCCTGCTCGAACCCGATCCGACGCGGCGCGTACAAAGCATGCGCGACGTCGCGGCGCTGTTGAGCCGCGACAAGCCGCACCGGGTTGCCGCGTCGGCGCCGACGCCGGCACCAGGCGGCCGGGGCCGGCGTCACCTGACATGGATCGCAGGCGGCGCCGCCGCCCTGCTGCTGGTCGGTGCCGGCGCCGTGATCGCGCTGCAATTCACCGGCCCGCCCAGCGACGCCGTATCGGTCACCACCAATGCCGGCCCCGATCGGGCGCGCCCAAGCGAGGAGGAGCAACGCCGGTCAGCCGACGCCGCGCGACAGCGCGCCGAGGAGGAACAACGCGCGGCAGAGGCCAGGCGTCTGGAGGCCGAACGTGCCGCGCAAGACGCGCAGCGGAAGGCCGACGAGGAGGCGCGCGCCGCCGAAGAGGCGCGGCGCAGGACCGAGGACGAGGCCAGGCGACAGGAGGCGGCCCGCGCCGCCGAAGACGCGCGACGCCGGGCCGAGGACGAGGCCAGGCGACAGGAAGCGGCCCGCGCCGCCGACGAGGCGCGACGCCGGGCCGAGGACGAGGCCAGGCGACAGGAAGCGGCCCGCGTCGCAGCCGAGCAGCGGCGCGTGCAGGAAGAGGCCCGGCACCGGGCGGAGGAAGAGCAACGCCGACGCGCCGCTCAGCAGCCGGCACCACCCGTCGCGCCGCCTCCGGCGCGGCCAGCGCCGCCACCGCAGCAACAGGCGTCGCGGCCGGCCGCGGCGGCGACCGTCGACGGTGCATGGCACGGCCGAATCTGCTTTCGCAGATTGCAGCTGACCGTCGGCAACGAAACCTGCGGCCCCCTGTCGATGTCGGTCACAGGCGGCGCGGCCAAGGGCACGTGGGTGATCAACACCGTGACGTATGGCGTCTCCGGCACGGTCGACAGCAGCGGCGGCCGCTTCACGCTGGATATGCCGCCGACCGGTGCCCGGGGTGGATCGGCGCTCGGCACCACCTTCACCTTGGGCGTCAAGCTGAATGGCGCCGCCCTGCAAGGCCAGGGCGTCACCCGCAGCGATGTGCTGGTGATGTTCTCGGCCGAACACTAGGTTGGGCGCAACGCGCACGTGGTGATTTCGCGGCCCGTTGCGGCCGGCCCTTACCGTCCGCGACGGCCGCCGTGCGCGGGGCGGCGGCTCCTACTTCACCAGAATCTCGACGCGACGGTTTTCCGGCGCCTGAGCGCCATCCTCGGTCGCCATGAAGGGCTTGGACTCGCCAAGTCCCTTCACGGTGATGAGAGCCGCCGGCACGCCCTGACGCACCAGCAGGTCGCGCACCACGCGGGCGCGGCGCCACGACAGCGCCTCGTTGGCGTGATCCGAGCCGGTGCGGGCGGTATGACCCGTGACTTCGACGGCCTGGACGCCGGGTCTGCGGGCGGCGGCGGCGGCCTCGCGGACCGTCGCGACGCCGCGGGCGTTGACCCCGGATTTACCCATGTCAAAGAAGATCACGTAACTGGGCGGCTCGTTGGCGCGCGGCTGCACCGGCGAATCGGAGCGCTGGGCCGACGTCGATCCCGTCGCCGCGCACGCCACCAGAAAGGAAAGCCCCAGCACTGCTGCGAGGGACCGCCTCGACATGCCGAACTCCCGTACAGGCGGCCAAGTTACCACGGGACGTCCGCCGGTACGCAGCGAAGGTTGTGGCGCGCACGCCAGGCGCGCCGTCGGACCCGACCGACTCGGGATCTACTCGGCGGCCATCAGTGCCGGCGCGACGGGCTGCTCGCGTGACAGCCAGCGGTCGAGAAAGCTGTCGATCCAGCGACCCAGCGGCGGATCGTGCCGGTCATGGTGCTCGAGGTGCACGTCGCGCGGCTGCGCGCCGGGCGACTTGAGCCGCTCGCCTGCCTTGGCGGTCCACAGTTCCTTCATCTCGAACGTCACCTCGGGATGGAACTGCAGGCCGAAGGCTGAACTGCCATGGCTGAACGCTTGCACCGGATAGACGTCGCCGGTCGCCAGCACGCGGCAGCAGTCGGGAACCTCGATGCCCTCGCGGTGGAACTGGTAGACGTGCATCGGACCGCCGGGAAACCAGGCGGCACCTGACGCCGTTGGCGTGACTTCGTAGTAGCCGGCCTCGACCATTCCCTCGGGATGGGGCGCCACGGCGCCACCCAGGGTCCTCGCCAGCAACTGGGCCCCGAGGCAGATCCCGAGAAACGGCACGCCGGCGTCGAGCACCTTGGGAATCCAGGCCAGTTCGCGACGGATCCCCTCCAGCGTGCCGCAGTCGTTGGCGCTCATCGGGCCGCCGAAGATCACGACGCCGGCGAACTGGCCAACGTCGTCCGGCAAGGTGCAGCCCAGGTTGGGGCAGAGCCGTTGCAGGGTATAGCCCTTGGCTTCCAGCAGCGCGCCGACGCGGCCGGGCCGGGAATGCTCCTGATGGACGATGATGGCGATCTTGCGAGGGGCCGCCGACATGGGGTCGAACGGAACTACGGACGCGGTCATGGACGTGCAAAATACAGGTGGCTCGGATCGACAGCAAGGCGACACAATGGCAAGGTCGTGGCGCCCTGCCTGCATCATAGCTGCCGGAGCGTCTCATGGCCGCCAGGATCGAGTTCTTTTTCGACTGTTCCAGCCCGTGGACGTACCTGGCCTTCCACGCCATCCAGCCGATCGCGGCGGAGGCCGGTGCCGAGATCGTCTGGCGGCCGATCCTCGTCGGCGGCATCTTCAACACCGTCAATGACACGGTTTACAAGAGCCGCGACACCCCCAACCCGCTCAAGCTGGCCTACACCACCAAGGACATGGCCGACTGGGCGCGACTCTACGGCTTGCGCATCAAGATGCGTCCGACCGTCTTTCCCGTGAACAGCGTCAAGTGCATGCGCGGCGCGTTCGTTGCCCTGGAGGCCGGCAAACTGGTGCCCTACGCCTACGCCGCTTTCGATACCTACTGGGGCGACGACAAGGACATCTCCAAGGACGACGTGCTGGCGGCGATCGTCGACAAGGCAGGCCTGGACCGCGACGACTTCTTCGCCAAGATCGCGCAGCAGGCCTACAAGGACCGGCTCAAGGCCAACACCGACGAAGTCATCGCCCGCGGCGGGTTCGGCACGCCCACCATCTTCGTCAATGGCAACGATATGTACTTCGGCAACGATCGCCTGCCGCTGGTGCGCGAGGCGCTGCGGCGCGCCGCCTGAGGCCGACATCGATAGATTGCCGCCGGCCGCCGGCGCGCGCTGACGCCCCGGCGCGAACCGGCGCTGTCCCCCGCGTGCCATCCGATCAACGCCGCGGGAAAGAACACGACGCGAACCTGATCCGCCAACGACAATCGCACTTCCGTCCAAGCCGCATCTTGATATAACCGCGCGGCGTATCGACTCGCATGGGGTTTCAGGCAATGTTCGTTACATCTACCCGCGCCGCCGCCGTAGCCGCGACAGCTCTGGTCGCCCTGACTGCTTGCGATCAGCAGGTGGCGAAGCTGCCGCCGCCGTCGATGGACTACGCCAAGACGTCGACCCGCACGTCGGCACCGCGCGGCAACTGCCTGACGCCCGACGAGTTGCAGGCGGTGCGCACCGAGATCGCGTGGCAGCAGTTCTACAATGCCGCCATCCAGTGCCGTGCCGGCACGCCGGCCTTCGCCAGCGACTACAGCGTGTTTCGCGTCAAGTTCCGGGCCGACAACGAAATGAATGCAGCACTCCTGCAGCGCGCCGCCGGCAAGGCCCGCACCAACATCAACATCTTCAAGACCGAGATCGCCAACCGCGACGGCCCCAGCGCCGGCGGCAACCCGCAATATTGCGCCAACGCGCAGCAAGGCTATCGCTGGGCCCTGTCGCAGCAGGTCAACGCCCTGTCGCAGGTGCCGCCGCTGCTCGACTTTACCAGCGAGATGGGGCTGCGCACCTGCACGCCCGGCGCGACGCCGACCAGAAAGTAACGCCGCGCGCGGCGCGCCCACTGACATCGGTCCTGCAAAGAAGGGCACGGTTTGGCCGGACCGTGCCCTTCTTGATTCCCGGCGCATGCGCCAACGTCGCAGTCTCGGTTCGACCGCCGGCATAGCGCAAAAAAAGAAACGGCCGGGTTACCCCGGCCGTTTCCGCAATCGTCAGGTCGCTACGATCGGGCTTACTGCAGCACGATCTCGACGCGGCGGTTCTGCGGCTCGCGCACGCCGTCCGCGGTCGGGACCAGCGGCTGGCTCTCGCCGCGACCGACAACCGTGATGCCGGCGGCCGGGATGCCCTCACGCACCAGCTGGTCCTTGACCGCATTGGCGCGGCGCAGCGACAGCGCCATGTTGTAGGCGTCGCTGCCGGAACGGTCGGCGTGACCGGTCACGCCGATGCGGGTCTTGTTGCCGGCCTTGGCGGCGGCAGCAGCCTGCTTGATCGTCTGCACGGCCTGGGCCGTCAGATTCGCGCGATCGAAGTCGAAGAACACGATGTACTGGGCGGTCGTCGGGGCCGGCGGGGGCGGCGCCATGGCCGGGGCCGGCGGGCCGAACTTGTAGCCCAGGGTCAGGAAGCCGGAGTGATCGTAGATATCCCGGCCGCTGATGAAGGTGTTGACGAACTTATAGTCCACCGACACGAACACGCCGCTGTCGGGGAAGCTGTACTTCACGCCGGCGATGCCCTGCATGGCAAACCGGGTCCGGCTGCCACCGCCAGCGCTGGCGCTGAGGTGGTTGATACCGGCGCCGATGCCGAGATGCGGCGAGAGCGCGCTGCCCAGGGCGAAATCGTACAGTACGTTGGCGAAACCGCCATACTGGTTGACCGTGGTGCCACGCACCTTGTTGTAGCGGTAGACGCCTTCCAGTTCGACGCGGGGGCCGACGAAGTCGTAGCCGATCACGCCACCGACGCCGAAGCCCACCTTCTCGCCACCCGTGCGAGGTAGGTCGAGGAAATTGACGCCGCCTTCGGCGCCAATATAGAAGCCCGGTACGCCCGTCTGCGCGTGCGCGGCCAGCGGCGCCGCGACAAGAGCCGCAGCAACAACGGCTCCGAGTTTCATCTTCATTGGGTATCCCCTCTCTCAAACACTAAACGTGACGAAACGTGACGAAGTGGCAGGGTTGGACACGGCACCAACTTCGCGGCCGACTATATACCATCGACTCTTGCCCGCAATGGGTTCAGCCCCGCCCGACCGCCGATATTCAGACCGTGTGACTTTCGCGCAACACCTCAATTTGGTCACCAATCTGCATGTTTTCACAACGGCTTAGGCCGACCGCCCGCCGTCCGGCGAGCTCGGCTGATGGCGCCGCGGCACCTGCGTCACTGCGGCTTGATCTTGTAGGAAAACCCGACCACGCCGCCGCCGTCGCGGACGGAAATGACCGGTGACGCACCGCCGGCCAAGGGCTCTGTCGTCGAGGGCGGCTGGCCGCCAACAGCCGTCGAGTGCGCCGACCCATCGCCCAGCACGGCATTCCGGACTGTAGGATCAATCCCGGCCGGGCCTGTCTGGGCACCGAGTTGCCCAGCGCCACTGACCCCGCGCCAACGACCTGGCGGTGTTGCCTGTGCGACGTAGGGGGTCGATGACTGGCTGCCGCGGTTGCGCACTGCTGCGGCCGGTTTGGTGGCAGACTTCTGGGCCGGCGTGGCTGCCGTCCGTTCCCCGGTCTGCGGCTTGTCGGCGGCGCGCGCAGCCTCTTCGGCCTGCGCCGTCCCCAAACTGCTGGCGAGGAGCCCTAAAAGGGCTGCAAATCCTGCTGCGACCACACTGCGCATGGTTCCGCCCCACTTGCCCGGCTTTCCCGGCCGTCTGTTCGTCGGACGCGCATACTCGGTGAACTTTAAACTAGACTAGCGCCCGGACCCGGGCCACTCAAGGGACTTTCCCGTCAAATGCTTGCCGGGGTTGCGAAAACTCCAGCAAATCCTGCACGCCCGAAATCTGGGACGAACCAAGGAGGAATGCCATGGGACAATACAGCACGGTCTCGACCGAAGGCCGCCTGATGATCGTCACGATCAACCGGCCCGAGGTCTACAACGCCTGCCATCCCATGGCGAACCAGGAGCTGGGCGACATCTTCGACGAATTCGCCGCCGATCCGGAGCTGTGGGTCGCGATCATCACCGGCGCCGGCGACAAGGCGTTCTGCGCCGGCAATGACCTGAAGTACCACGCCGAACTTCAGGCCAAGACGGGCAAGCGCCCGCACTCGCCGCCCAAGGGCTTCGGTGGCCTGGCCAACCGCTTCGACCTCGACAAGCCGGTCATCGCCGCGGTCAACGGCGTCGCCATGGGCGGCGGCTTCGAGATTGCGCTGGCTTGCGACATCATCATCGCTTCGGACAACGCTCGGTTCGCCTTGCCTGAACCCCGTGTCGGCCTGGCTGCCGGCGCCGGCGGCATGCAGCGCCTGTCGCGCCAGATCCCGCTGAAGAAAGCGATGGGCATGATGCTCACCGGTCGCCACGTCTCGGCCCAAGAGGGCTTCGAGCTGGGCTTCGTCACCAAGGTGGTGGCGCAGGCCGAGCTGATGGCCGAGGCCAAGAGATGGGCGGCGCAGATCCTCGAATGCTCGCCGATGAGCATCCGCGCGACCAAGCAGGTGGTGATGCGCTCGCTCGACGTGCCGGCGATCGAAATGGCGATGCGCAACCAGAACTACCCGGCCTTCGTCGCCATGGCACGCAGCGAGGACACGGTCGAAGGTCCCAAGGCCTTTGCCGAGAAGCGCAAGCCCAACTGGAAGGGTCGCTG
>JAHCJT010000122.1 GCA_026126245.1 Alphaproteobacteria bacterium | reverse complement strand
TTCGCGTCGATGAAGGTCTGAGCCGCCGTCCGGTTCAGTGCTCGCCCTCGGCCGCCGTGGCCTTCTTCAGCTTGGCGGGATCGGGCAGCTTGCCGGTCAGCAGGCCATCGCAATCGACAATGCCGGTACCGTTGGTCGGCAGCCCGTGGCCACCGAACGGCGTGTTGTTGCCGGCTACCTTCTGCGCGGTCGTCTTCAGCATGGCCCGGAAGGCCTCGACACGCTTCCAGCCCTCGTAGCTCTGGTCGAGCTTGTCGGCATGGTACCGCAGCCACATGGCCGCCGCCGCGGCGACGTGCACGGTGCCGTATGACGTGCCGTCGCCGCCGAACGGATCAACGATGTAGTTGACCGTGCCCTGTGCCAACACCGCGTTGGGTCGCACGATTTCGTCGGACGGCGCCCAGACGTCGATCTTGTTGCGATTATTGTCGTAGTCGAAGCAGATCTTCAGCGCCGAATCGATGCCGCCCACGCCGATGGCCCGCGAGAAGGCGGCCGGATAGGCGACGAAGCCCAAAACGTCGGGAGCCGACTGGCGCGACTGGCCGCCGGCGGCCACGACGATCTTGCCTTGCTCGTAGGCGTAGTCGATGGCCCGGCCGAGCTGCTTCATGGCCGTGCGGGTGGCGGCGCTCTCGAACACCGATTGCACGCCCAGGCTCATCGAAATGACGTCGGCGCCGGCACGGTCGATCGCATCGACAATGGCCAGCGCGGCATTCTGGGTGCTCTGCGGACCGAGAATGATGGAATTGGTGATGCGATAGGGCACCACGGGGATGGTCGGACCGACACCGACGAAGGTGCCCGGCAGGTTGCCGGCCAGAACGCCACCGGTACGGGTGCCATGGCCGGGGAAGGCCGGCTCAATGAACGAGGTGTCGCCATAGTTCAGCGGATCGAGCGGCAGCATTGCCCCCGCATCGACGTAGTTTCGCCCCAGCTGCGGATAGATGGCGGGCTGATCGCTGTCCGGCGGCAGCCGGAAGACGTGGTGGCTCGTGTAGCCGGTGTCGAGATGGGCAATGGTGACTCCGGCCCAGTCGCCGTTGGGTCCGATCGCGACCCGCAGCCGGTCCATAGCCTCGCGCGCCTTGACGGCACCGATGTTCCAGTTGGCAGGTGCGTTGACCGGCATCGTTGCAGCTCCATCACCGACGACAACCGCGCCGCAGCTTCATCCCGCACGCCGGGTCCGTCAACGGCGGTGTCTCTGCCATGCGCGGCCGGCGTGCGCCTTTGGTTTGCGCGAGCTATTGTCACGCGGCGTGCATGCGAGAATTTTTCCGACGGGAAGAACGTGTGCAATATCTGCTGCACGTTGACTTCTCATTCGAGCGCGATACTCTTTCAATCAAATGAGAACGAACGCGGTGTGGGGAGATCGGTGATGGCCGGTGCTGTCGTTGATCGAGAAGAGGCACCGGCTCGCCAGGGTGTCAGGGATCTTGGCAAGCAATAGTGCAAATTACTCAGCAAAAGCCGAGACAGTCGCACCAGGCGACGGCCCGTCGCTTGCGGCGCAAGGTGGCGGCATGAGCGCCTGAAGAGGAGGCGAAGCATGGTGGTGCAAACCAGCGGCTACGACGGGGATGGCGGCCCGGTCAATCCATACACGCCGATGGTCGGCGGGATCATTGAAGCCGATGTAGCAGATGCGGCGCCCGCACGGCCCAAGAAGGCGGCCGCAAGGAAGCCGGCGGTGAAGAAAGCGGCGAAAAAGGCGGCTGCGAAAAAGGCGGCTGCGAAAAAGAAGGTCGCCAAGAAGAAGGCCGCCGGCAAGGTCGCACGAAAGGCGGCCAAGAAAGCCGCCAAGAAGAAGGTCGCTAAGAAGAAGGCTGCCAAGAAAAAGGTCGCCAAGAAGAAGGCGGCCAAGAAGAAGGCTGCGAAGAAGAAGCGTTGATCTCCTCAGGGTTGATCGGCCCGGACTAACAGGGCGGTTGCGGCGGCTGACCGAGGAACCGGCGTCGGCCCCCGTGCAGCAAGCCTCTTGCCTTGAGGTCGGGGATGGTTACGGTGCGGCAGCATCCATTGCCGTAGGTCCGATGTCCGTCCTCCGTTCCGCCCTCGATACCCGTTCCGCCGCCTTTAAGGAAAATGTCGCCGCCATGCAGGCGCGGGTCGACGACCTGCGCGCCAAGGTCGAGCAGGTGCGGCTGGGCGGTGGGGCCGAATCCCGCGCCCGCCACGTAAGGCGCGGCAAGCTGCTGCCGCGCGAACGGGTGCGCACCTTGCTCGATCCGGGCTCGCCGTTTCTCGAATTGTCGCAGCTGGCGGCCTACGACATGTACGACAATGCCGCGCCCTCGGCCGGGGTGATCACCGGCATCGGCCGGGTGTCGGGCGTCGAATGCGTCGTGGTCTGCAACGACGCCACCGTCAAGGGCGGCACCTACTACGCCATGACGGTCAAGAAGCATTTGCGAGCCCAGGAGATCGCGCAGCAGAACCGGCTGCCCTGCCTCTACCTCGTCGACTCCGGCGGCGCCAACCTGCCGGAATGGCCGGACGTCTTTCCCGACCGCGAGCATTTCGGCCGCATCTTCTACAATCAGGCCAATCTCAGCGCCCTGGGCGTGCCGCAGATCGCCATCGTGATGGGCAGTTGCACCGCCGGCGGCGCCTATGTGCCGGCGATGAGCGACGAAACGGTGATCGTGCGGCGACAGGGCACGATCTTTCTCGGCGGACCGCCGCTGGTAAAGGCCGCCACGGGCGAGGTGGTCAGCGCCGAGGACCTGGGCGGCGCCGACGTGCATGCCCGGACGTCCGGCGTGGCCGACCACTATGCGCTCAACGACACCCATGCACTGGGCATTGCCCGGCGCATTGTCGCCAATCTGAACTGGCGCAAGCAGCCGACCTTGGCGATGCAGGCGCCACGCGAGCCGCTGTACCCGGCCGATGAGCTGTACGGGATCATTCCCACCGACCCGCGTATTCCCTACGACGTGCGCGAGGTCATCGCCCGGCTGGTCGATGGCAGCGAACTGGACGAATTCAAGCAGCTTTACGGCACGACCTTGGTGACCGGCTTCGCCCACATCCACGGTTATCCCGTCGGCATCGTGGCCAACAACGGCATCCTGTTCAGCGAGTCGGCGCTCAAGGCGGCACACTTCATTGAACTGTGCGGCCAGCGCGGCATCCCGCTGCTGTTCCTGCAGAACATCACCGGCTTCATGGTCGGCCGCAAATACGAGGCCGGCGGCATCGCCAAGGATGGCGCCAAGATGGTGACGGCGGTGGCGACGGTGCAGGTCCCCAAGTTCACCGTGGTGATTGGCGGCAGCTATGGGGCGGGCAACTACGGCATGTGCGGCCGTGCCTATAGCCCGCGCTTCCTGTGGATGTGGCCGACCGGCAAGGTGGCCCTGATGGGCAGCGAGCAGGCCGCCAGCGTCCTGGCCACGGTCCGACGGGACAATATCGAGGCCAAGGGCGGTTCCTGGTCGGCCGACGAGGAGGAGGCTTTCAAGAAGCCGATCCGCGACCAGTTCGACGATCAGAGCCGGCCCTATTTCGCGACCGCCCGGGTGTGGGACGACGGCATTCTGGACCCGCTGGACACCCGCACGACTCTGGCACTGGGCATGTCGGCGGCGCTCAACCAGCCGATCGGGCCGACGCGCTTCGGGGTGTTCCGGATGTAGCCGTGGCCGTGCCTCGACGCCGCGTTGGCCGGGCCTCAGCACTGATCGAGGATGGCACGATCCATGGCGAAATCCCCCGCGGCGCCGCCCGACGTCAAGATCCGGGTCCGGCGCCGACCCGCGCGCAAGGATTTTCAGGTCATCTGGCGCGGCCTGAACCGGTTCAACCAGCGCGTGGTCGGCAAACTGCCTTATGCGCATTTCCTGGTCGAAGTGCGGTCGCCGCGCGGCAGGCTGCTGGGTGGCCTGCAGGGCATTGCCTACTACCAGTGGCTGTTCGTCGCCAATCTGTGGCTCGATGACAAGATCCGCCGCAGCGGTGTGGGCAGCCGCCTGCTGGCCGAAGCCGAACGCCATGCCGAACGGCTGGGCTGCCACGGCGTCTGGCTCGATACCTTCGCCTGGCAGGCCCGACCATTTTACGAGAAGCATGGCTACCAGGTGTTCGGGCGCTTGCCGGACTACCCGACGGGTCATGCCCGCTGGTTCCTGATGAAGCGGCTGGCAGCGGCGCAGGCTACAGGTCGGCGCCGACGGCCTGCGACACCGACGAAAAGCCGTCGCGCCTGAGTAGTTCCGCCAGCTCCGACTTGATGCGACGGACCAAGCCGGGCCCTTCGAACACCAGCGACGTATAGAGCTGCACCAGCGCTGCACCGGCGCGGATCTTGGCATAGGCGTCGGCGCCGCTCGCCACACCGCCGCAGCCGACCAGGGTCATCCGGCCCCGGACAGCCCGGGCGGCCGTCCTGAGGACGTTGGTGGACAGTTCCATCAGCGGTGCGCCGCTTAGCCCGCCGCTTTCCGTGCGTCTCGGGCTGCGCAGGGCGGAGGGCCGCGACACCGTGGTGTTACCCACGATCATGCCGTCGATGCCCGCCTCCAGCGCCGCATCGACGACATCCTCGATGTCGCCCGGCGACAGGTCCGGCGCCACCTTGACCAGCAGCGGCACGTCGGTGCGGGAGCCGCGTGCGTCCATGGCACCGCGCAGCAGGTGCAGCAGCTCGACGCGTCCCTGCAGGTCACGCAGGCCAGGGGTGTTGGGCGACGATACATTGCACACCAGGTAATCCGCCCACGGGACCACGGCGGTGACGCAGGCGGCATAGTCGGCGGCCCGGTCGGCGCTGTCCTTGTTGGCGCCGACGTTGATTCCGAGCAGGCCGACGCGGGCGCGCGCCTTCAGCCGCCGCAGCACGGCGTCGAGTCCCTCGCCGGGGAAGCCCATGCGGTTGATGACGGCATGGTCCGGCGCGAGCCGGAACAGCCGCGGACGGGGGTTCCCTGCCTGTGGCCTCGGAGTCACGGTGCCGACCTCGACGAAGCCGAAACCGGCACGCAGCATGGCGTCCGGCGCCTCGGCGTTCTTGTCGAAGCCGGCGGCCAGGCCGATCGGATTGGGAAAAGGACGTCCCCACACCGTCGCCGCCAGGACCGGCGCATCGCCGCTGCGGTCGGCCGGCACCAAGCCGGCCCGCAAGGCGCCGATCGCCAGTCGGTGCGCCGTCTCGGCGTCGAGGCGGGCGAGCAGGGGGTCAACCAGACGGTACCAGCCGGACATGGCGGCTGGTTAGCAGAGTGTCGCCACTCATGCCATCGGCGGCAATCGGCCGGCGCGCGGACTCGGTGCTCAGTGCGTCTTGCGCCCCTTGCCCTGGCCGTCGATGAACGGGTTGCGCAGCGGGAAGAGCACGGGGAAGAGCTGCGTGAACATCTCGCGGAAGGCGGGGTCATCCACGCTGGATGCGCTCGTCCGGGCGATCGCCCGGCTCATCACGTCGTCCTTGCGGCAGAATACGGCCGATACCTTGACCTGCCCGGCCGCGACGGGTTCGAAGCGGGCCTTGTCCAGCGTCCGGCACTGGGTGTGGTACGACAGATTGCGCGCCGGGCCGAAAACCAGCACGAGACGATAGGACGGATCGAAGTCGGGGCTGGCGGGACGAGTCGTGAACCGCGCCGCGGGTTGCGACGGTCGGGCCGACATCAGCACTTTCATCAGCGCCTGATCGAACGCCTCCTGGCTCATGCCAGCGAACGGCACGCCGCGGACCTCGACGAGGAAGTCCTTGCCGTCGGCGGCGTCCGAGTATTCGAGATGGCTGTACGGGCCTTCGACCCCTTCGGACGAGATGACCACGGCCGCCCGGCCGGCCGGTGCCACGACGAAGGTGGACAATGCCAGGGCGAGGGCCAATGTTGTGCGCTTCATCGTAGTCTCCTTCGCCGGATACGGCGGGGTTGTTGGTAGGGACACGTCATCGCCGCGTCCTATTCCCGACCGCTCGCGCCGGCGTCGCGCCTGGCGGTGGCGGTCGGCATCGATTCACTCCCAGCCCGGCGTCGGTCCTTCCAGGAACGGATTCCATGGCGGGAACATTACCGGGAACAGTTCGACGAACATCTGACGGAAGGCCGGGTCGCTCACCGAAGCGGCGGACGTACGGGCAACCGCCTTGCTCATGAGGTCATCCTTGCGGCAAAAGGCCACCGACACCCGCACCTGGCCCGGCGTGGGCGTCCCGGGTCGCACGGAGTCGAGCGCCCGACACTGCGTTTCGTGCGCCAGGTTGCGGGCCGGATTGAATACCAATACCAGCCGGTAGGCTGGCAGCATGCTGGCGCCGCCGCGTTGGGTCGTGAAGGTCGCCGCCGGGCGGGCAGGGCGTGCCGACTGAAGGATCGCCATCAGGGCCAGATCGAATGCTGCCTGCGTCATGTCGGCGAAGGGAACGCCGCGAACCTCAACCAGGAAGTCACGGCCGTCGGCGGCCGCGCGATACTCCTGGTAGCTGTAGGGCGATTCGACGCCATCCGAGGTAATGACGGCGGCCTGTGCGCTGCCAAGGGTTCCCAGACTGACGGCGAGGGCGCCGAGGTAACGGCGCATGGCGGTTCTCCGATCGATAGCCGCAAGGGCCACGGCGTCGCGGTTCGACACAGGAAAATGATGCGACCAATTGCGGCCGAAGTCAAAAAGAAAGTGAACAGACACTTATTTTTATCGGTAAACACCTGCGGCCGGATATCCACGGTGTTTGTGTAACATCCGAATAGAAAAACTATAATTGCAAGAAAACAATTACTTACAGAGCTTTCCTAAAGTTCATCGAGCTTCCCGGTTAGCGGGAGTGACCACCGCCCATCTGGCTCCCTCCCTGTTCGCCCAGCAGCCGGTAGGCTCGCGTCGGCGGCAGCCCCTTGAGCTCGACATCGCCGAGATCCTCCAGCAGGAAGTCCTGTCCCAGCCGATCGGCCGTGGCCTCGGAGATCGAGATTTCCATCGGACCGCAGAGCCCCTCCAGCCGCGCCGCCAGATTCACCGTCGGTCCGAAGACGTCGTAGACATACTTCTGCACGCCCACCAGCGAGCCGATCAGGGGGCCGGTCGCGATGCCGATGCGGCATTGCCACTGGTTCGGGTGTGCCGCGTTGCGTCGCTCGAGATAGCGGCGCATGCGAATGGCCGCCTTGCAGAGCTGGCGGGCATCGTCCGGGCCGTTTTCCGGCATGCCGGCGATCGCGAGATAGCCGTCCCCGATCGTCTTGATGCGCTCGCAGCCAAACAACTCGACGATCCGGTCCAGGGCCGAGAAAATATCGTTCAGTTCGCTGACCAGCGCGCTGGCTTCGCTGCTGATCGCCAATTCGGTGAAGCCGACGAAGTCGAGCATCAGCACCGACGCCGCCTCGACGCGCTGCGGCGAGACGACGCCGGAATCCTTGAGTTCCTCGTACACGCCACGCGGCATGACGTTGAGCAGCAGCTTCTCGACCCGCTCCTTCTCCCGCTGAAGCTCGCGGGCGTTGCGCTCGGCCATCTTGGAATAGGAATCGAGCATCATTTCCGCCCGCCGTCGCGGCGTGACGTCGGCGCATTCGACCAGTGCGACGCCGTCGCCGAGGGGCGGCGCCGGCCGCACGGTGACGCGCAATGTCTGCGTGCGAGCGCCGCTGCCGACCTCGACCTCGACCGAATAGGCGCGACCGCCGGCCAGCGCCGCGGTCGCCCGCTCCGGCTTGAAGCCCCGCAGCAGGCCGTCCAGTGCCGCACCCGTCGTATCGCCGGCCCATGTGCGGAACCGCGCGTTGCTGCAGACCACGCGCCACGTTGCGGGATCGGCGACCGCGAGCCCCGTGTCCAGCAGATCGCTCCATGCATCAAGGGCGATCGTCGTGGTCATTTGGCAGCCTCCGTCGAGGCGTGCACGATCAGCGTCGCATAGCCGAGGATGCGCCGCCGTACCTCGGCGGCGTCGTCGACCTCGACTCCGAAATCGAGCAGCGTCTCGTGCAGCAGGTCGGCGGCGACCTCCAGTTCGGCTCTGTTGATGCCGAGATGGGCATGCACCCGGCGAATGTGGTCGTCGTTGAACGATGCCGGACCGTCCATCAGCGTCGCCACGAACTTCGTCTGATGGTCGATCAGCCGCTCCATGGCGACGTTCTCGAAGTAACGCGCCAATGGCGGGGAGGCGAGCACGCGGTCATAGAACGCACCGACAACCTGGCGGATGACGGAGAAACCGCCGTAGCGCTGGAACATCGATTGAGCCATGGAGCGCTCCCGGTTTTCAGGTTGACCCAACGTTGCGAAGACAGGCCGGATTGTTGCTTCAATCTGCGCCGCCAGCGGCAAGGGCACGTCCGGCCGACGGCGGCTTGGGTTCCGCTGCGACGGACACCGGCAAGCCGCGGCTGACGATGTCGAACACCGGCGAGCGGGCCTGCGCCAGCCGCCCGAGCTCGGCGATGGTCTCGGGCGGCGCCTTCGCCTTGACGCGCAACACGACGCGAATCGTCGAACAACCGCTGCGGACCTTGGTGTCGAGCCCGAAGAAGCCACGCAGGTCGATATCGCCCTCAAGCCGCGAGTCGATTTCCTCGACCTCAATTCCGCGGGCTGCGGCATGATAGGCGAAGGTTGTTGTAAGACAGGCTGCCAGGGCGTGCAACATGTGCTCGACCGGACCGGCGGCGCGCCCCGAACCCAGGAGAAATGGCGGCTCGTCGGCACTGACGACGAAGGGGGTGGCGTGGCGATGTTCGGCGCCGGCGCCGTAGAAGCTGGTGAATGTCGTCTCGTTGTAGCCGCCGCTGTGCCAGCGGTTGCTGGCACGATATCGGCACGCCGCCAGGGCGGGGTCATGCCTGATGGCATCGATCGTCTCGGCAAGCCGCGCCACCTCGACGCCGTTGACGGTCTTCGCGGTCATGTCGGAACTCCACACGGCTCAATGGCAGGGCCATTGAAAGCTGGGGCGACCTCCGCGGTCCGCCGCCTGCGCCCGGCGGCGTCCGACGCGTGCAGGTGCACATGGTGCGGCACGCCGGGCAGGAATGGACGTGCGCCATCAGGCTGCCGGGCGATGCCAATGAGAGTTTCGTCCCGCCTCGTGGCACGCGGCGGTACCAAAAGCCTGCCGTGGTGAGCCAGGCAGTGCGGCTGCAACATGATGCGGGTTCCCTCGGGCTAGACGACGTGGCAGTGGTATCTATGGTGCTTGCGTTGTCCCGCATTCGCGTTGACGGACCCGTTTGAGGCGGCGTTGAATTGTGGGCGGCTGGCGTGGAAATTGCGCCAGACCGGGCGGGCGCCACGGATGGGTGCCGGGGCCGACCCGCCTGTTAGGATTTGGGCCGGAGAGTTGGGGCGATCCGGAGATGTTGAAACTGCGTCTGCTCGGCGAGCTTGCCGTCGAACGCGGGGGTGGGGCTGTGCGCCTGCCGCCGTCGCGCAAGACACGCGCGCTGCTGGGGTATCTGGCGCTGACCGGCCGGCCACAACGCCGCGACCGGCTGGTGCAGATGTTCTGGGACGTGCCGGACGATCCGCGCGGCGCGCTGCGCTGGAGCCTGAGCAAGTTGCGCGAAGTCGTTGACGAGCCTGGGCACGAGCGGCTGACGGCCGATCGCGAGGTCGTCGCCCTGGTGGTCGACGACGAGGAGGTCGACCTCCTGCAGTTGCGCAAGGCCGACCGCGACCTTGCGTCGGCCGAACTACCATTGCTGCAGGCTGCGGCCGACAGTGCCGCCGGCGACCTGATGGCCGGCCTCGATCTGCCGGACTGTGCCGCCTACCAGGCCTGGCTGGTCGCCGAGCGTGACCAGGCGGCGGCATTGCGACGGCGTGTGCTGAACGAACTGATGCGGCGGGCAGGGGGCGACCGCGACCTCGCGCTGAAGTATGCGGCGATGGCCGTCCAACTCGATCCGGATGATGCCGAGGCGCAGGCCAACCTGGACCGTTTGCGCCAGACCAGCCCGACGCGGAACGACCCGCAACAGACGCCCGCAGTGGCCGACGTGCCGCAGCCGAGCGCCGCGGAATTGACCCGCCGGCTGCTCAGCCGGCCGGCGGTGGCGGTGCTGCCGTTCGAGAACCTCAGCAACGATCCAGGGCAGGACTACTTCGCCGACGGCATCGCCGATGATCTGATCACCGCGCTGTGCCACTGGCGCTGGTTTCCGGTCATTTCGCGCAATTCGACCTTTGCCTACAAGGGACGCCGGGTTGACGCCATGACCGTCGGCCGCGACCTCGGCGCGCGCTACATCGTGCAGGGCAGCGTCCGGCGCGCCAGTAACCGCGTGCGCATCTCCGCCCAACTCGTCGATGCGGTGTCCGACCATCACATCTGGGCCGATCGCTACGACCGGGAGCTGGGCGATATCTTCGAACTCCAGGACGAGCTGACCCAACGCATCGTCACCTGCATCGAGCCGGAACTGGCGCGCACCGAGCAGCGGCGGGCTGAAGCGGAACCCGTCCAGAGAATCGATTCCTGGGACCTCAACCTGCGGGCGCTGGCACTGATGCGTCGCGGCCGCCCGGCCGACCTCAGCAAGGCCAAGGAGCTGCTGACCGAGAGCCTGTCCCTGGACGAGCGATCCAGTCGCACCCACGCGCTGCTGGCCTATTGTCTGCAGCAGCAGGCATTGCTCGGCTGGACGGCGGATCCGGTGGCCGCCAGCGGCACCTACCTGTCAGCCGCGCGGCGTGCCGTCGAGCTGGATGCCAGCAACTGGCTGGGCCACACCCTGCTGGGCCTGTCGGTGCTGTGGCACGACCGCGATTTCGACGCGGCCGCTGAGTCGACCCGGCGCGCCGTCGAGCTCAACCCGTCGGCCGCGCTGGCCCATCAGTATCTCGGCTGCGTCTTCGAATTCGACGGCCACCCGGGCGACGCCATCCCGCATCTGCAGGCGGCGCTGAAGCTCAACCCCCAGGGCGACGCCACGCCGCTGCTCAACGCCGATCTGGCGCTCTCGCACCTGCTGCTGCGCAATTTCGACGATGCGGTCCACTATGCCCGGCGGGCCATTGCGGCGTTCTCCGGCGACGTTCGCGCCTGGCAGCGCCTCGTGTCGGCGCTGGGCCATCTCGGGCAGCAAGAGGAGGCGGCGCAATCGCTGCGTCAACTTCTCAAGCGCCAGCCGCGGTTCAGTCGTGCCTATGTCGAGGCGACCTATCCGTTCCGCTTTCCCGACCACCTCGACCTGCTGATGCAGGGCCTGGCGAAAGCGGGCTGGCCGGGGTAGGGCCGGGGTCAGACGTCCAGATCGTGCGCGAAGCGAGCGTTTTCCTGGATGAAGGCAAAACGCTTCTCGGGCTTGCGGCCCATCAGGTCCTCGACCAGGGTCGACGTGTTCATGGCCTCGCGTCGTTCGTCCTCGCTGCGCGCCATCGGCACGGTGACGCGCAGCAACGTGCGGCGCCGCGGATCCATGGTGGTTTCGCGCAGCTGTGCCGCCGGCATCTCGCCGAGACCCTTGAAGCGGCTGACCTCGACCTTGCCGTTGCCGGTGAAGACCGTTTTCAGCAGTTCGTCGCGGTGCGCGTCGTCGCGCGCGTATTCGATCTTGCCGCCGCGTGCCAGCCGGTAGAGTGGCGGCTGGGCCAGGAACAGATGGCCGTTCTCGATGAGCTGCGGCATTTCCTTGTAGAAGAACGTCATCAGCAGCGAGGCGATGTGGGCGCCATCGACGTCGGCGTCGGTCATGATGATGACCCGCTCGTAGCGCAGCCGCTCCTCGCTGTAGTGGCCGTTGGTGCCGCAGCCCAGCGCCTGGATCAGGTCTGTGACCTCCTGATTGTCGCGCAGCTTATCGGCCGAGGCGCTGGCGACGTTCAGGATCTTGCCGCGCAGGGGCAGGATCGCCTGGGTCTCGCGGTCGCGCGCCGACTTCGCCGAACCACCTGCCGAATCGCCCTCGACCAGGAAGATCTCCGTGCCGTCACGCTTGGCCGAGGCGCAGTCGGCCAGCTTGCCGGGCAGGCGCAGCTTGCGCGTTGCCGTCTTGCGCTGCTGTTCCTTGTCCTGCTTGCGCCGCAGCCGCTCTTCGGCCCGGCTGATGAAGTGGTCGAGCAGGACATTGGCCGAGTCCTTGTCGCCGGTCAGCCAGTGGTCGAAATTGTCGCCCACCAGCGACTCGACCAGCCGCGCCGCCTCGACGCTGACCAGCTTCTCCTTGGTCTGGCCCTGGAACTGCGGCTCGTTGATGAACACCGACACCAGGCCGGCGGCGCCCTCCATCACGTCCTCGGCGGTGATCTGGCCGGCCTTGCGGTTGCTGGTCAGTTCACCATACCGCTTCAGCGAACGTACCAGCGCGCTGCGGAAGCCGCTCTCGTGGGTACCTCCCTCGGGCGTCGGCACGGTGTTGCAGTAGGATCGCAGGAAACCGTCCTCGTCCTGCGGCCACCACACTGCCCATTCGACGCTGGCCTGGACGCCGTTGAGGTCGGTCTTGGCGGTGCCGGCGAAGGGTGCCGGCGTCAGCGTCGGCCGCTGGCCGATCTCGGACTGCAGGTACTCGCGCAGACCGCCCGCGAAGTGGAAGCTGTCCTCGGCCGGGACAGAACCGTCCTTGGCCAACTGCGACGGGTCGCACTTCCAGCGGATCTCGACGCCGCCGAAGAGGTACGACTTGGAACGCGCCATGCGGTAGAGCCGCTCCGGGGAAAACCGGGTCGTGGCGCCGAAGATCTGCGGATCGGGATGGAAGGTGATGGTGGTGCCGCGCCGATTGGGTGCCGCACCCAGCGACTTCAGCTTACCGGCCGGTTTGCCGCGTGCGTAACTCTGGGTCCAGGCCTCGCGGTCGCGAGCCACCTCGACCACCAGGTCGTCGGACAGCGCGTTGACGACCGACACGCCCACGCCGTGCAAGCCGCCCGATGTCGTGTAGGACTTGCCGTTGAACTTTCCGCCGGAGTGCAGCGTGGTGAGGATCACCTCCAGCGCCGACTGCTTGGGAAATCGCGGATGCGGATCGACCGGAATGCCGCGGCCGTTGTCGCGGATCAGCACCCGGTTGCCGGCCATCAGCTCGACGGTGATGGTGTCGGCATGACCTGACACGGCCTCGTCCATGGCGTTGTCCAGGACCTCGGCCACCAGGTGGTGCATGGCTCGTTCGTCGGTGCCGCCGATGTACATGCCGGGGCGCCGGCGCACCGGCTCGAGCCCCTCCAGCACCTCGATGTCGGCGGCGGTGTATTCGCCCTTCTTGCTCGGCTTGGGCGGTTCGGCGGCTTTGAGTGCGGGCTTGGGCACGGCGGGCTTGGCTGCGGCTTGGGGCTTCGAATCGTTGGCGGGCGCCGGCGCGCTGCGCGCGGAACCGGCATGGAACAGATCGGGCTGGTCGGCGGGCTTCGCCTTGGCGGCGGATTTCGTCTTCATCGGCAACCCGGATACGGTGGTTCGGGCATTGGCTGATCACAATATATTGTGATTGCGGGCGATTTGCTACCCCGGAAGGGGCATGTAGCGCGGCTCGCCGGCCAAGGCTAGGTTGGGCACCGGCGACATTTCGCGAGTGCAGCAATGCCCGACCATCCCGGCCCAACCCGGCAGGACGAAGCATCGGCCGAGACCCCGCACGGGGAACTCTCGATCCGCACGGTGGCCATGCCCGCCGACGCCAACCCGGCCGGCGACATCTTCGGCGGCTGGCTGCTCTCGCAGATGGACGTGGCGGGCGGCATCATCGCGCACCGCATCGCGCTCGGCCGCGCGGCGACGATCGCGGTGGACGCGATGAAGTTCCACCTGCCCGTCTTCGTCGGCGACATCCTCTGCTGCTACGCCGCCGTCTCGCGCATCGGGCGCAGCTCGATCGCCGTGCGCGTCGAGGCCTGGGCCGAGCGGCGCAATTCCACCGTGC
>JAHCJT010000121.1 GCA_026126245.1 Alphaproteobacteria bacterium | reverse complement strand
GACCAGACCGCCGCCGACAACCGCGACGTCGACTTCGCGTGCCGCCGCACCGGTCACGCGCCGACCCGGCGATGATAGTCAACCGGCCGCACCGCCGTGGCGCGGCGCCGGCCGCGCCCCGACGCAGGCGACGTAGTGACGGCAATCATGCGGTCCGCCGGCGTCGCATCACAACGCCGCCACCGCCGGGATCACCTCGCGCGCGAACATCTCCAGCGGCTTGATGGTCTCGACGTTCTGGAAATTGAAGATCATGTGCTGTGCGCCGAGCTTCGCGGCGGTCTGGCAGCGGGCAATGATGTCAGCGCTGGTCTGGTCGGGCAGTGCGCGGCCCAGGATCGTTTTCTCGATCTGCTCGTAGGGACGGCCGAGCCGCTCGCAGTGCCGCTTGAGGACATCGAACTTGCGTCCGATCTCCGGCATGCCGATGTGGTCGATCAGGTTGCAGGCGTCGGCATACTGCGCGACCAGGCGCAGGGTTTTGCGCTCGCCGCCGCCACCGACCATGATCGGCGGATGCGGCTTACTGGCCGGTTGCGGGTAGCACAGGGTCTCGGCCAGCTTGAAGTGCTTGCCGGTGTAGGCGCCGTCATTGTCCGACCACATCTGACGCACGATCTGCAGGGTCTCCTCGAGTTGCTCGAAGCGCGTCTTGATCGGCGGGAACGGCACGCCCAGCCCCGTCGCTTCGCGTTCGAACCATCCGGCACCGATGCCGAAATAGGACCGCCCGCCGCACAGCACGTCCAGCGTCGTCGCGGTCTTGGCCAGAACGCCGGGGTAGCGATAGATCACGCCGGTCACCAGGGTGCCGAGCTTGACCTTCTCGGTGAGTGCCGCGAAGTAGCTCAAGGCGGCGTAGCCCTCGAGCATGTCCATCTCGGGCGGCCCGTTGACGGCGATCTGGAAGAGATGGTCCATCACCCAGACGCTGTAGAAACCGCCGGCATCGGCCGTCTGCACGACGTCTTTCAGCACGGCCGGGATCGACCGTGAACCGGGATAGGTGAATCTCGGGATCTGCAGTCCGATGCGCATGGCGGGCGGTGCCTTCCGCGTTGGGGAGATGGCCGGCGATCCGGCCGGTTCAGGCCTTGAGCGGCGGCAGGCCCGCGTCGGCCCGCACTTCGTCGATGATCTGGCGCACGCGCTGGCGGAACGGCGGGTACTGCATGCTGAACTCCTCGACCAGGCGGCGGTTGTCGATCATGAAATTGCCGGACCGTTCCCGGCCGCCGGCGTCCTTCTCGAAGGTGATCTTCGCATCGGGCAGGAAGCCCTTCACCATGTCGGCCAGTTCGCCGAGGCTGATGCTGTGGCCGCCGGTGTTGTAGACGGTGTGCTTGGGGGCGTCGGCCAGCGTGATGCGCGCGAACACCTCGGCCACGTCGTCGACATGTACCGGAATGCGCATGGCGTCGCGGAACGGGAAGGAGACCGGCTGGCCGCGCGCCGGCTGGGTGATGCAGTTCACGTGGTCGACCGAGCCGCGCACCTTGTCGGGGCCGGTGACGTTGGCGGGACGGATGCCGGTGATGCGCATGCCGAACTTGTCGCGGTAGTCCTGCGCCTGCCACTCGTTGAAGATCTTGTGCTTGGCGTACTGGTAGTCGCCATAGCAGAAGTCGTCCTCGTTGACCGGCCGCTCGCCGAAATGCTTCTGCTGGCCGTTGACCGCCAGTGAGCTGGCGTACACGACATGCGCCACGCCGCACAGGCGGGCGGCCTCGAAGCAATTTTCCATGCCGAGCACGTTGAGCTTGAAGGCGACGCGCGGCGGCAGCTCGCTGCCGATGTGATAGGAGAGGTTGACGACCCTGGTCGGCCGCACGGCGGCGGTGACCGCCATCACGTCGTCGAACTGCGTGACGTCGCCGCGCATCACGCTGACGCGGTCGCCCAATGCCGCGAACGCAGTGGTCGGCGCGATGTCCATCACGGTGATAGGACCGCCACGCGCCACCAACAGCGGCACCAGACGCCGGCCGATGAAACCGGCGCCGCCAATCACAAGAACCGACATAACGTCTCTCCCCCGACTAGAGTTCACCCGCACGCGGCGCACAGGCACCGCCTGTTGCGGCCGGCGCGACCGGCTTCGCCGCCGCCGGCATGTGCAACGCGGCGCCTATGCCGCCAGCTCGAGAATTTCCTTCACCTGCGCCGGTCCGTCGATGCGGCGCGGATTGAACGGAACCCAGGGCGTGCCCATCGCCTGTTTGGCAATGCGCTCGAAGTGCTCGGGCCCGACCTTCACCGCCGCCAGGCTGCGCGGCATGCCCAGGCCGGCGATGAAGGCGTCCAGCACGTCCGCCGCGTCGTCGCCGGGTCGGCCCATCGCCGCCGCCACCAGTTTCTGGCGATCCTCGTTCGCCGATCGGTTCCAGCGCATCACGGCCGGCAGCATGATGCATGACGTATGGCCGTGCGGCACGTCGAAGACAGCGCCCAGCACGTAGCCGATGCCATGGCTGGCGCCCATCGGCACGCCGCCGGCCAGCGGCCCCATCGACAGCCACGTGCCCATCTGGCAGTCGGCGCGCGCCTGCAGGTCGGCGGGGTCCGCCTTGACCCTCGGCAGACCGCGCGCCAGCAGAGTCAAGCCGTGCAGCGCTTGCGCATCGGCGTAGGCGTTGGCGAGACCGGAGCAGATACCCTCGACGCAATGATCGACGGCGCGGATGCCGGTCGACAGCCACAGCCATTCCGGCGTGTGCACGGTGATCGCGGGGTCCAGCATCACCGCCTGCGGGATGGAGAGCGGGTGGCGGAACAGTTCCTTGACCTTGGAGCGCTCGTCGGTGACGCCGGCGATGCCGCTGAACTCGCCGCCCGACAGTGTGGTCGGCACGGTGATCTGGCGTACCTTGGGTGGCTGCAAGGGTGGCGGCCCCATGGTGCCGTCCGCACCCTTCACCGCGCGCAAGGCGTCCATCCACTCGGGCGTGCGGATGTCGTTGGCCAGGCAAAGCTGCACCGCCTTGGCGCCGTCGGTGATCGAGCCGCCGCCGACCGTGGCGATCAGGTCGGCGCCGGCCGCGCGGGCCTGCTCGGCGGCCGCGATCACGGCGTGGCGCGGCGTGTGCGGCGGCATGCTGTCGAACGTACCGACACAGCGGTTGCCCAACGCCCGGCGCACCCTGTCGATCTCGTCGGTCTGGCGATTGAGCGTGCCGCTGACCATCAGGAAGACACGGTTCGCTTCCAGGCGGCGTGCTTCCTCGGCGATCGCCTCGGCCGCCGGCCGGCCGAACAGCACCTCGTCCATCTCGCTGAAGACGACTCGTCCGGTCCGCAGCATGGCGTTTCCTCCCACGGCTCCTTGGTCTTGGGTCATAGTACCCGGGCGGCGTGGCGCTTCCACGGCGATTCTCGCCGTGGCCCGGATTGCGGGCGCGACATTGGTGGGATCGCCCGCGCATTCCACTTCAGGAGGGCACGATGGTGCGTGTTGTCGGCATCGACCATCTGGTCATCAGGGTCAGCGACTACGAGAAGTCGAAGGCATTCTACGGCCGGTTGTTCACGTTCATGGGATTTGAGATCTCGGACGAGTACAGCGACGCCATCGGCTGGACCAACGGCAAGACGCGCTACTGGATCGGGCCGGCCGACGCCGAGGGCCGCAAGCGCAAGTATCGCATTGGCGACATCGGCTTCCACCACTATGCCTTCGAGCTGCGCAGTCGCAAGGATGTCGACGCGTTGCAGCGCTTCCTGGAGGAGACCGGCGCCACCATCGTCGATCCGGCCGGCGAGTACTACGACGACTACTACGCGGTGTTCTTCCTCGATCCCGACGGGCTGAAGCTCGAGGGCATGAAATACGGCGAACGCCATGCCCAGGCAGCGCGCCGGCGCGCCGCGGCGCGCCGAAAGGCTCCTGCGCGCAAACCGGCCGGCCGGCCGCGTCGCAAGGCCGGCTGACGGTCACTGACATCAGGGTCGGCGTCAGCCGGTGGCGAGGATGGCGTCGGAGATCTTCTCCGCCGTCATCAGCGTGGGGAAGTTGGTGTTGGCGCAGGGCACGACGGGGAACACCGAGGCGTCGACCACGCGCAGACCCTGCACGCCGCGCACGCGACCCTGGGTGTCCGTCACCGCCATGGGATCGTCGGGCCGGCCCATGCGGCAAGTGCAGGAGGCATGCCAGACGCCGATCGTGGCCTTGCGGATGAAGGCCTCCAGCGCCTCGTCGTCGGTCATCACCTGGTCGAAGCGGAAGCCCTCGACCACGAAACGGTCGATCAACAGGCGGCGCAGCGGCGCCGGACCGTCGAGAAACTTGGAGATCACCTTGGTCAGGAAGCGGTTCTTGGCGTTGACCACGCCGATCTTGCGCACCCGGTCGCTGTAGCTGGCGGGGAACGGGTCGGCGGTCACGGCCTTCAGCGGTTCACTCATCTGCAGCGCCGCCATGCGCCGGAAGCCGCTCATGAGCCGATCGAGATCGCGGCGGTCCGAGAGCAGGTTGAACTCGACGATCGGCTCCTGCCGCCAGTCGCGCGAGGCCAGCTTGACCTGGCCGGTTTCGGAATAGGTCTTGTTGACGAACACCAGCAGCGAGGCGATCTGCTCGCCGACGGCGTGCCACGCCGACTTGCCGACCACCGCCACGAACATGTCGCCCTTGGGCGCGCCCTCCAGGCCCGAGGAGTAGCGCAGGCCGACCAGGATATGGCGGCGGGTGTGCTGGTTGGTTCGCGCGCTGCGCTTGAGAAACGACGACAGCGCGATCGACGGATGATCCATCAGGCGCTGGCCGACACCGGGCAGGGCGGCGAGCACGGGAATGCCGAGATCGTGCAGTTGCCCCACCGGACCGATGCCGGCGCGCAGCAGATGCGCCGGCGAGTGGATCGCGCCCGATGAGAGAATCACCTCGCGGCTTCGGAACTCGGTCTCCCGGCCGTCGACCACGGCACTGACGCCGACGCAACGCGTGCCGTCGAACAGCAGCGACTTGACCTGCGTGGCGGTCGAGATCGTCAGATTGGGCCTCTTGCGTACGTCGGCGTTGAGATAGCCCATCGCCGCCGAGACACGCTGCTCGTTGGCGTTGGAGTGCGTCACCGGAAAGTAACCGTCGACGAATTCGCCATTCTGGTCGGGCAAGAACGTCATGCCCGCCTTCTTGCAGGCTTCGGCGAAGGCCTTGGCATGACCCGTCCAGTGCTCGGTCGGGATGCGTCGCACCGGAATGTGTCCGTCCTTGCCGTGCAGCGGCCCGTCGAAGTCCAGATCGCGCTCGACCTTCTTGAAATAGGGCAGCACGTCTTCCCAACCCCAGCCCTCGGCGCCGCGCGCCTGCCAATCGGCGTAGTCGGTGGGCGCGCCGCGGTTGGCCATCTGGCCGTTGATCGACGAGCCGCCGCCCAGCACGCGGGCCTGCTCGTACTTGCGCAGCGGCGGGCGATCAGCCTGCGGGTTGTTGTGCGAAACGATCTGGGTATGGACCTTCAGCTCGGTCCAGTGAAAACGTGGATCGAAATAGGCCATGCCGGAATAGCTGTCGCGGATCTCCGGCGGCTCCGCGCCCGGCGGCGTGTCGGGCCCTGCCTCGCACACCAGCACCTTGTTGGCGCTCCGGGCCGATAGTCGGTTGGCCAGGACCGAGCCCGCCGAACCGCCGCCGACAATGATGTAGTCGTGCATGCCGCGCTTCCTCTTGCCGTCGTTGCCACCAAAGTTAGCACGACGACCGCGCTTGTCGCGGCGGTGGTTGCACAAGGCCCCATGCAGCGGCCGCGTGGCGATGTTGATGTCAACCGTCAGAAAGCCTCGACCCAGCGCGGAAAAATCAGCATAATATTTGTTGGAGCAGCGTTGAGTGCATCGCCGTGCAATCGGTTTCGCCGACCTTCTGAAAAAGCGTCGGGCGCGAACCGGGAGCCGCAGGTCGACCCTGATGGCTGCGTCCACCAGACTGCGGTGAGGAGATGCACAGACCGTCAGCCGACAACATGATTTTGGGCCTCCTGCGCAAGCGCCGGGTCACGCGCGCGGCTGGCCTCGGCATGGTGTTGGCTACCCTTGGCGCGCTGGGTGCGGCCGGCCAGGCGCCGCCCGTGCTGCAGGCGCCGCCGGTCCGGCCGGGTCCGGCACAGCCGCCGTCGGCCCTGCCGCCGGGGACGATTCCCGGCGCGCCACCGGGCGCGACGGCGGCGCCGGCGGGCGCCGACAAGATTTTCGTGACTCCAGCCGCCATCGAATTCGAAGGCGCCACGGTCTATCCGCCCGATGTGCTGCAGGAGCTGACCCGGTCGCTGGTTGGCAAGCGGGTTGCCGTCAGCGAGCTGTTTGCGCTCGCGCAACGTGTCGAAGCCAAGTATCGCGCCGACGGCTACTTCCTGACGACCGTCTTCCTGCCGGCGCAGCGGGTGAGCGACGGGCGGATTCGCATCCGGGTGGTCGAGGGCTATATCTCCAACGTCGTGATCGAGGGCGATGTCGGGCAGGTCTCGGCGCAAGCCAAACGCTTCCTCGACAAGGTCACGGCCTCGCGGCCCGCCAATCTGCGCGACATCGAACGCTACCTGCTGCTGACGCAGGACATGCCGGGCATCTCGATGAGAACCGTGCTGCGGCCCGGCAAGGAGCCCGGGTCGGCCGAGCTGGTGGCGCAACTGCGGCGCACGACCTGGGACGGTCTGTTCCAGGTCAACAACCGCGGCTCGTCGTTCACCGGTGAGCAACAGGGCATTCTCGTGCTGGGCACCAATTCGTTCACCAGCATGGCGGAACGCGTAGAGGCCACCTATTTCACGACGTTCGACCGCGAGCAGAATTTCGGCCAGGTAGCCTGGTCCAACTACTTCGGCAGCGAAGGACTTCGCCTGCGCGCCTACGCCGGACGCGGCCGCGTGCGGCCTGGCGCGGCGCTGGAAATTCTCGACTACGAGGGATTGCTGACTCTGGCCGGCGCGTCGCTGACCTATCCGGTGATCCGCTCGCGACCGCTCAACTTCAACGTCTTCGGCGGCTACGACTACTATCACTCGAGCGCTACCGTCCTGCACGGCGTGCCCTTCAGCCGCACGGATCTCAGCATCCTGCGTCTGGGCGCCGACGGGAACTATCGCGACAGCTGGCATGGCGTGAGCTTCGGCAACGTGCGGCTGTCACAAGGCATCGGCATTTTCGGCGCCTCGGACAAGGGTGACGCCTTGCTCAACCGCGCCGGCGCCGACCCGCGTTTCTTCAAGGTGAACGCCGAGGTGTCGCGCCTCCAGGGCATCTGGGTGTCGAACGGCTTTTCGCTGAACGCCTTCGGCACGATCGCGGCGCAGTACTCCCGCGACATCCTGCCGTCGAACGAGAAATACTTCGTCGGCGGCGAACGGCTGGGGCGCGGCTACTACGCCGGCCAGGTTACGGGTGACAAGGCGCTGGCCGGCTCGTTCGAGCTGCAGTTCAACTTCGCCGTACCCTATGACGCCGGAGATGCATCGGGCGGGCCGTCGCGTGGCAACAGCTTGCCGATGCAGCTGTATACTTTCTACGATCACGCGCGCGTCTGGAATAATGCGCCGCTGGAGGTGCGTCGCCTGACGGCGCGGTCGGTAGGCGCCGGCATGCGGATCAACGTGTTCGAGACGGTCGCGGTCGAGCTCGAAGGCGTGCGCCGATTGGATCGTGACGTCGATGGCGTCAGTGCCGGAAAACTCGACCCGTGGCATCTCTACGCCCGCCTGACGGCGCAGTTCTGAGCGCCGGTCGCGGCTGTGGCCAGGAGTTTGACGATGAGACGGCAACCGACATACCGAAGAGCGGACGCGATGCGCGTCCGGCCGGACGTCGCATCCGGGCTCGCCGCGCAAGCGGCATTGCGCGGCAGGCTGCTGGCGGGGACGGCTGTCGCGGTGCTCCTCACGTGTGGCGCGATCGGCGGGGTGCCCGCGGCGCGGGCGCAGGTGCCGACGGGCGGCACGGTCGTCGGCGGCCAGGCGACCATCGCGAGCGGTGCCAACCAGGTCACCGTCACTCAGAGCACCGATCGGGGCGTCATCGACTGGCGCAGCTTCTCGATCGGTCGCGATTCGCGCGTCGATTTTCTCCAGCCCGGCGCCAGCGCCGTGACACTGAATCGGGTAGTCGGTCCTGATCCGTCGGTCATCGCCGGTCAGCTCACGGCCAACGGCCAGATCATCCTGGTCAACCAGGCCGGGGTCTTCTTCGCCAACGGCGCGCAGGTCAACGTCGGCTCGCTGATCGCCTCAACGGCCAGCATCGCCGACACGCAGCGTTTCATGGCCGGCGGTCTGCTGGCGTTCGATGTCGCCTCGCCGCAGCCCAACGCTACGGTCGGGAACGCCGGCACGATCACCGTGCGCGAAGGCGGCCTGGTGGGGCTGGTCGGCCCGTCAGCGTCCAACAGCGGCACGATCAACGCCCGGCTGGGACGCGTGACCATCGGCGGTGCCGAGACGTTCACTGTCGACCTGGCGGGCGACGGGCTGATCAACTTCCAGATCGGCCAGCCGGTGACGCGCCAGCCGGTCGATTCGCAGGGCCGTAGCCTGCCGCTGGCGTCGAATACCGGCACGATCAACGCCGATGGCGGCGTGGTCACCATGACGGCACGCGCCGCCGGCAGCGTCATCGACAGCGTCGTCAACGTTGGCGGTACCATCCGTGCCCAGGCCGTCAGCCAGGAAGGCGGCGTACTGGTGCTGGGCGCCGAAGGCGGCGGTACGCTCAACATCAGCGGCACGCTTGACGTATCGGGCAAGGGCGTGGGCCAGCGCGGCGGTCGGGTGATTGCGACCGCACCGGGTGGTCGGGTCAATGTCGCCTCGACGGCGCGGATCAACGCGTCCGGCGACTCGGGCGGCGGTCAGGTCAATATTGGCGGCAGCTCGCATGGTAAGGGTCCGATCGCCAGCACCCGCGATACCAGCATTGCCAACGGCGCGCGCATCGCGGCCGACGCCACGCGGCAGGGTGACGGCGGCACGGTGATCGTGTGGGCCGACAACGCCACGGTGTTCGGGGGTGAGATCACGGCACGCGGCGGCCCGCAGGGCGGCAACGGCGGTTTCATCGAAACCTCGGGCCGCAACACGGTGTCGGTGCTGAGCGGCGCCTGGGTCGACGCCAGTGCCGTCGCCGGTACGGCCGGCACGTGGCTGCTGGATCCGACCGACGTGACGATCGATCAGCCCTTCGCCAGCCTTATCAGCTCGGTGCTGGAGTCCGGCACCAACGTGACCGTCTCGACCGCGACGCCGGCCGGCTCCGATCCGGGCGACATCACGTTGCTCGCTGGTGCCACCATCAGCTGGACGTCGCTGGCCGTGCTCATCCTCAACGCCGACCGCAACATCATCATCGACGGCTCGATCCTGGGTACCAATCCGGCGCCGACCGACCGGCTGGTGCTCAATGCGGCGATCACCGATTCGACCGGCAACATTTTCATCAACGGCGTGATTGATCTCGGCGGTTCGTTCACCAGCGGCGGCATGCTGATCACGACCCTGGGCGAGCCGTATACGCCGCCGCAGTACTCGTTCCCGCTGCCGTGCTTCGGCTTCAGCAATTGCGGTTTCCCGCCGGTGGTTCATTGGGATCCCGTGCCTGACCGCGACGTGCCGGTCGGCACGCCCAACGTGCCGCGCATTGATTTCGCCTTCGATCGCCCGGCGCCGACGCCGCTCAATCTGTCGGGCGTGGTCCTCGTCAACCAGGGCAACGAGAACTTCTTCAACGTCGACGATGCGGAACGGCAGCGCCGCGCGGCGCGAGGTGGCCAATGACGCACCGGCGGATCCCCTCGGCCAGCGCGCGAGCGACCGGCGTCGCGGCATGCGGCGTGGCGCTGCTGGCAGGCGTTGCGGCGATGGCGCAACAGCCGCCGCCGGGCAATCCGGCGGGACAGACGCGCGCCGGCGAGACGTGCAGCTATGCGCCGGCAACGCCGGAGTCGTCGCTCGGCGCGCGCCTCGCCGTAGACATCAGGTGCGGTTCGGCAAAAGATCCGGTGGCGCGCGTCTACCAGATCGACGGTGCCAGCGATACGGCCGGTCTTACCGGCTGGGTGTCGTCCGGGCCGTGGCGGTCGCAGATCGACGGCCGCGCGTATTGCGACCGGCCATCGATGACACGCCTGTCCGGGCAACCGGCGGCGCTGCTCGCGTGCACGCGGCGCTCCGGCGGCATGCCTTATGTTGCAACCGCGACGACGCGGGCCGGCTCGACGTTCCTTGGCGAGGGCGTATCAACCGCCGCGCCGGCGATCGAGGCGACCATTGCGGCGCTGTCGGGGGGCGGTTCTGGCGGCGGCCGGACCAGCGCCATCACAACGGCGCTCGGCAGACGCTTCACGGCGGTGTACGGCGCCGGCGACGCTGATCGTTATCTGGCGCTGATGCGGATCGGCGCGCGCCACAACATCGAGGAAGAGTACGCCGACGCCGAGAAGTCCTATCGCGAGGCGCTGGCCCTGCAGCAGCGCTTGTTCGGACGCGACAATCCGGACCAGGCCGACCCGCTGGCCCATGTCGCGATGAACGTCAGCAACCAGGGCCGCTTCGCCGAGGCGACGGCGCTGTTCAGCCAGGCCGAGGTGCTGGCCGCGAAGGCGCGCGATCCGCTGATTCGCGCCCGCGTGCGCCAGTATGCCGCCCAGCACCTCGCCAACCTGGGCCGGCGCGCCGACGCGCGCACCGGTCTGGACCAGGCGGAGGCGCTCTACTACGTCGCGGCACCCGGTCTTGAGGCCCTGGCGCAGCGCGCGACGCAGGCCGCGCCGCCGCCGGAGGCGCCGGTACGTGCCTATGGCGTGCGCGGCCAGCTGTTCGTCGACCCCCGGCGCGACGACGGCAGCCCGATCGGCTTTTCGATGCCGGTGACGTCGAACATGGAGTGGGCGGCACAGGGCGTGGCCGAGATCTATCGCACACGCGCGCTGCTGGCGCTGGGCGACAACCAGCCGGCGCTGAGCCAGGAACTGGCCAACAAGGGCATCGCACTGCTGCAGGCGGTCGGCCAGGACCCCGGTGGCGTGCGCTGGCGCATCATTCGGGTTGCCGGCCTGGGCGCGGCGGCCGGCCGCAATCTCGATCGCGCCAGCAGCGAACTGGGTGGTTCGGCGCGCGGGCTCAGCGATGCGCTGCCGCAGTCGCAGCCCGCCGGCAAGACCTATTTCGAGTCCGGTGCGGTGCGCCTGCAGCGCGGCGAGCGGGCATCGGCGCTGGCCGAATTCCGGCGCGGCGCGCAGATCCTGAGGGCGCGGCGCAATGCGCTGCCCGCCGAGACGATCTTCCCGTACTTCGAGGCGCTGGCCGGTGGATCGCGCACGTTGTCCGGTCCCTCCGCTGTTGAGATGTTCGAGGGCGCGCAGCTCATCGGCTCAAGCGTCACCGCCGCCTTCGTCGCCCAGGCCGCGGTGCGGCTGGGCAACGGCAACCAAAGCGTCAAGGCGCTGCAGGATCGCGAGCAGGCGCTGACGGAACTCTTCCAGCGCCGCGATATCGCGACCAACAGCGGCGCCGATCCGGCGGCGCTGCAGGATATCGATCGCCAGATCGCCGATGCGCTGCGGGCGCGCGACGCGGCCGAGCAGGAGGTGCGGCGTACGCTGCCGAACTATTTCCAGCTGGTCTATGGCCAGCCGACCGCCAAGGACCTGATGGCGGCGCTGGGGCGCGGCGAAGCCTTCCTGCAGATCGTGCTGGGCGAGAAGGGCGGCTTCGGCCTGCTGGCGCAAGGCGGTCAGTGGACGGCCTACCGCATCGACCTGTCGATCGCGCAGGCGGCGCAGGTCGTGCAGCGGCTGCGGCAGGCCTTCACGCCGGATGCCCGCGGCGAGCTGCCGGCCTTCGACGTGGCGCTGGCGCATGAGCTCTACAAGCAGTTGCTCGGCCCTGTGGCGTCGCGCCTGGGCAACACGCGGGACCTGATCATCGCCGCTGACGGCGCGTTGCAGTCGCTGCCGTTCGCGCTGCTGGTCAGCGCGCCGCCGCCGCCGATCGCCAGTGCTGCCGACTACAAGAACGTGGCGTGGCTGGCGAAGTCGGCGACGCTGTCCTATGTGCCGGCGCCGCAGTCCTTCGTGCTGCTGCGCCGCATCGCGGCGCGCTCGCGGGCGCCCGACCGCTACCTGGGCTACGGCGGCTTCACGCCGATCGGCCCCGCGGTGGCCACGCAGGCGTTGCGGTCGGCGCGCGACGGCACGCCCCCGAGCGGGCCCGGCTGTGCCGCCGATGCCCGGGAGCTGGCGTCCCTGCCGCGCCTGGCGCTGGCGGAATCGGAGGTGGCCCTGACGGCCGACAAGCTCGGCGCCGGTCGCAGCGGTGCTCGCGTCGGCACTGCGTTCAGCCGGTCCTCCGTGCTGCGCGGCGGTCTGGAGCGCTATCGCATTGTGCATTTCGCGACGCACGCGCTGCTGCCGGTCGAACTGCGCTGTCTGCGCCAGCCGGTCATCATGACTGGCGGCGGCACTGGAGCGGAAGCCCTGCTGACGGCGGCTGACATTGCCGCCCTGCGACTCGACGCCGATCTCGTGGTGCTGTCGGCCTGCAACACCGCCGGTCCGGACGGCCGCAGTGCCGGCGAGGCTTTCTCGGGCCTTGCGCGTTCGTTCTTCACGGCGGGTACGCGTGGCGTGTTGGCCTCGCACTGGAGCGTGGCCGACGAATCGACGACCCTGATGATGATCAATCTGTTGGCCGAGACCGGCAAGGGAACGGCGCCGAGTCAGGCACTGCGCAATGTCCAGGTGGGCATGATCGACGGTGCCGGCAGCGGCGGCGACCCGATCCGCTGGGCACATCCGTTCTACTGGGCGCCATTCGTGTTCGCCGGCGTTGGCGCGCCGGCCGGCAACTAGACACAGCGGCCGGTTTAGAACCGTCCCTGTCGTCGTCCCGAGTGCGGCGAAGCACGATCGGTCACGGCGAGACCGTGCGTGCGCGCGACGGCAAGACGGTATGCCCGCGGCCGGCTTGCCTCAGGCGGCGACGCCGTCGAATACCGTCGTTGCAAGCTGGGCCGCGATCTGCTCGATCGAACGCTTGCCCGGCTTGTACCATTCGACCGTCCAGTTGATCGCGCCCAGCAGTTGCAGGCGCAGCACCGACAGGTCGATGTCACGGCGGATTTCGCCCGCCCGGCGCGCGCCTTCGAGCAGCTTGCGCCAGTAGTTGCCATAGGCGCGATGCACGTGAATCTGCCGCTGGCGAATCTCGCCGGGCACTTGCGCGAACAGGCGCTGGTTGGCGGCGGCAAACACGCTCTGTACCAGCGTGAACGACAGGTGCGTCTCGATGGCGGCGGTGATGCGCTCGCGATGGCTGGTGCCCGGCGCCAGCGCTTCGACCCTGTCGCGCACCGCGTCGAAGACGCCGGTCACACCCAGGCGCAGGACCTCCTCGACCAGTTCTTCGCGCGATTCGAAGTAGTAGTAGATGCTGCCGGCGAAGGTGCCGGCCTCATTGGCGATGTCGCTGAGGCGGGTATCGGCATAGCCCCGCTGGGCGAACACGCGGGCCGCGGCGGCCAGGATGCGCAGCCGGGTCGCTTCCGACTTGCGGAGTGCCACAGGCTCCGGCGCCTCGGCCGGCGCCTGTCGCCTGGCCTCCGCCTTGACCGCCGCCGTACGCCGCGCCACGCGCCCCATGTCCCTGTCCTTGTTGTCTGCCACCGTTTTCTAGCGCTACTTCCGTCGAATCCCAAGATGACCATTGTCGCATGTCAGCCAGTGGTCGCCGTCTCCACCAGGTCCGTCAGCCGTCGCAAGGCCACGTTGTCGGCGAGCAGCCGATGGTCAGGGGCCAGTTGCCCGCGCGCAATGGCCACCCGTAGATGGCGTTCCATCAGCACTGCCATCTTGACGGCGGCGAACAGCCGGTACCAGGCAAGGTCGCCCAGGTCGCGGC
>JAHCJT010000120.1 GCA_026126245.1 Alphaproteobacteria bacterium | reverse complement strand
CGCGCGCCTCCATCTCGTTGGCGGCGCGCACGACGTCCATGACGATGAAGGGCGGGACGATCTCGGCCCGCCGTGACACACCCGGTTTCATGGTCAACCCGCGCTCAGCGGCCGGCGGTCAGCGCCAGACCGTAGCTGCGCGGATCCATGCCAAGTTGACAGAGGGTGCGGGCTTCGCGCAGGCCGCGGATGCAGGCCACCATGCCAACCTGTGGCCCGCCGGTCGCCGCCAGCGCATTGGGCACGCTGACGCCCTCGCGCATGACCTGACGCGCCGCCGTGCCCAGCGCCGCGGGCGCCGACGGTCCGCCTGACGCCGTGCCGGCGAGGAAGAAATCGCCGGTATTGCGGTTGGAGATCAGCATCGGGCCCATCAGGGCGTTACTGCCGCCGCCCGGGGCAGCCATCATGATGCCAGTGCCCGGGGCGACCTTGCGGGCGCCGAACAGCTGACCCATGCCGACCATGCAGGCGACCGCGTTGGCGCGTCGATCGACGGCCACGAAGCCGGCTTCGCCGCCGTTGTAAACGCCGCCCCCCGGACCTCCCTGCCCTGCGAACGCCGCCTGGGTGGTGGCACCGGCAAACGGCGCGGGCGCGAAATAGGCGATATGGCTGCCGACCGGCACCTGGATCGGCTCGACCACGGAGGCAACAGCCTCCCGCAGGTTCTGCAGCGTCAGGCCGCCACCCGCCGACTGCACCGAGCCGGCCAGCTGCCGCGCGAACTGTCCCTGAAAGAAATCGACGCCGCCCTTGGCCCGGATCGCCGCCAGCGTGCTGGCCAGATCGCGTTGCGGGAAGGGGTCGCCCTCGCCGACCGCGACTCCGCCCCCCTTCTCGTAGATCCGGCGCGCCGCCGGATCGAGACCGACCTGCGAGACACCGGCCTGAAGATCGCGCGCCAGCGCCCGCGACACCGAGGCGCCGTCGCGCGCCAGCCGTTCGCCCGGCGCCACCAGCGCTTCCCAGCGCGCCTGACCATGGCGGACATGCAGCAACGTCATGCCGCGCACCGCCGTCGGCGTGGCGACGTCGAAAGCCGTGCGCGGATCGGTCGCTGGGCCGGCAGGGGCCGACGGGAAGACGATCGCCTCGGTCTGGCGCGTCTGCGCGCTGTGCGCGAGGCAAACGCCGCCGGCGCCCAGACTTGCGGCCGACGGCAGAGTCGCGGCCAGGGCGAAATACATCGCCACGGCGGCGTCGGCGGCGGTGCCGCCGCCGGCCAGGATATCGCGGCCGACTTCGGCCGCGCGCGGTTCATCCGCCACAACTGCGCCAAAAAAGCCCTCTACGAATCCCGGCTGGGTTCGTTCCGCCGCGGGCCCGCAGGCGACCAGGGCCAGGCCGCCGGCGAGCAGCGCTAGCGTGGCGCGTTGACGGGCCTTACGGCGGTCCCTAGCTTCCTGGGACAGTCGGGGAGTAACGAGGTTGCCCGGACGCATTGTTGTTTTCATCCTCGCGATTGTCGCAGTTGCGCTGTCGCCGCTGGCGCCGACCCGGCAGGCCTTCGCGCAGCGCGGCGACCAGATGGTTTTAGTGCGTGACGCGGAGATAGAAAACGCGATTCGCACGATGTGCACGCCGATCTGGCGGGCGGCAGGGCTCGATCCCAGCGCCATCGAAGTCCACCTGGTGCAAGACCGGCGCATCAACGCCTTTGTCGCCGGCGGCCAGCGCATCTTCATCAACACCGGCCTGATCATGCGTACCGAGACGCCCGGCCAGCTGCTGGGAGTTCTGGCGCACGAATCGGGCCATATCCGCGGCGCTCATCTGATCGGCCTGCAGGAAGCCATTCGCAGCGCCACGGCACAGATGATTCTGGAGACCATCCTTGCCGGCGCCGCAGCGGCGGCCTCGAGCACGAACCGGCGTCCGGATGGCTATTCGGGCGCCGGCCAGAGCGGCGGCAACGTGCCAGGCCCGCCGACCGCACCGGGCGCGCTGAAGAGCCTGCTCAGCTATACGCGCTCGCAGGAGCAGCAGGCCGACCAGGCCGGCGTGCAGTTCATGGAGCGTGCCGGCATGTCGCCGCGCGGCATGCTCGAGGTGATGCGCATGCTGCAGCAGCAGGAGCGCATCTACGTCGGCAGCGAGGCCGACCCGTACCTGCGCAGCCATCCCTCGTCGAGCGAACGCATCGTGTTCCTCGAGGAGGCCGTCGCGCGCTCGCGCACCGCCAATGCCGCCGACCCGCCACAGTTCCGCGAGATGCACGCCCGTATCGTGGCCAAGACGCTGGGCTATTTCGAGCCGCAGCGCGCCATGCAGAAATACCCTCAGACCGACAATTCAACCGCCGGCCGCTACGGTCGCGCGATGGCCCTGTTCCGCCTCGGCCAGCCGCAGGCGGCGATCGCCATGGTCGACCAGCTCATTCGCGAGAATCCGCGCGATCCGTATTTCCACGAGTTCAAGGGCGACATCCTGCGCGACACCGGGCAGCCGGCCGCCGCGGTGCCGGCCTACAGCCAGGCGGTGGCGCTGCTGCCGCGCGACGCGGCGCTGCGGTTCGGCCTCGGCCAGGCCCAGTTCAATGCCCGCCAGTTTGCGGCCGCAGCCAAGACGCTCGAACAGGTGGTCGCCGTCGAACGCACCAATGTCGGCGCCTGGGACCTGCTGCAGAAGGCCTATGACGCGACCGGCAATGCTGCGATGCGCGACCTCGCGGCAGCCGAATACTTCTACCTCCAGGGAAACCGCAGTCATGCCGCCTACAAGGCCGAAGCCGCCAGCCGGGCCCTGCCACGCGGCAGCCCGGCCTGGCTGCGCGCCCAGGATATCAAGGCGGCGATCGACGCCGACCGGCCGCGCCGATGACCGCTTCACGGTCGCAGCAAGTTGATCGTCAGCCCCCGCGGCGCGTGCTACCTCACACGCCGCAGCGTTCCGACCGGAGTACCGTAATGCGCCTGCCGCGCCTGCTTATGGCTCTCGCCCTGATCGCCTTGCCGATGTCGGCCGGCGCCCAGACCACGCCGCCTGACCGCGAGGCGATCGAAAAGATCGTGCGCGACTACCTGCTCAAGCATCCCGAGGTGATCATCGAGGCCGTCCAGGAACTCGAAAAGCGCCAGGCGATGGCCCGCGACGAGGCGGCGACGCAGGTGATCGCCCAGCGCAAGGCCGAACTGCTGAACGATCCGGCGACGCCGGTCGTCGGCAATCCGGATGGCGACGTCACCATCGTCGAGTTCTTCGACTATCACTGCGGCTACTGCAAGCGGGCGCATCCGACGATGCAGAGCGTCGTGAAGGGCGATTCCAAGCTGCGCATCGCCTACAAGCAGATGCCGATCCTGACGCCCAATTCGCGCGTCGCCGCGGCCGGCGCCCTGGCGGCGGCGCGCCAGGGCAAGTACGCCGAGATGCACAACGCCCTGATGGAAGCGCGCGGCGAGTTGACCAAGGACCGCGTGATGGAGATCGCCGCCGGCCTGAAGCTCGACACCGAGAAGCTGGCCAAGGATATGGCGGCGCCGGACATCGCCCAGCAGATCGACAAGAGCCTGGCTCTGGCCAAGGCGTTGGGCATCGAGGGCACGCCGGCCTTTGTCATCGGCAGCAAGGTGATTCCCGGCGCCGTCGATGCCGATACGATCCGCGCCGCCGTCGCCGCGGCGCGCAAGGGCTGAGCGCTGCGCGCGCCGCAGCGCCGTGACGGCACGCGGCGATCAGGGTTCGGCGTCGGGTTGCTTCGAGGGCTGCGCCAGGTCGAACGCCGGCAGCGCCATGCAGGCGGCGAAGATCCGCTGAATGGTCGGGAATTTCGACAGGTCATTGCCGAAGCGCTGGGCGTTGAAGACCTGCGGCACCAGCGCCATGTCGGCCAGGGTGGGCGAATCGCCGTGTGAGAAGCGACCGGTATGCGGGTCGCCGGCCACCGAGGCTTCGTAGGCCGTAAAGCCGACATCGATCCAATGCCGCGCCCACGCCTGCTTGCCGGAATCGCCTTGGCCGTAGGCCGTGCCGAGGTAGTTCAGCACCCGCAGATTCTGGATCGGGTGGATCTCGCAGGCGACGATCATCGCCAGGGACCGCACACGGGCCCGACCCGCCGGGTCCCTGGGCAGGATCGGCGGCTCGGGATGGGTCTCCTCGAGGTACTCGAGGATGGCCAGTGACTGGCCGAACGTCGTGCCGTCGTCGAGCACCAGCGCCGGGACCAGCTGCTGCGGATTGACCTTCGTGTATGCGGGCGACGTCTGGTCCTGCCGCCGCAGATGGATGAATGCCAGCTCTGGCTTGATTCCTTTCAGGTTCATCGCGATGCGCACGCGAAACGCCGCCGACGAGCGGAAATAGCCGTAGAATTTCATGGTGCTCCCCCCTGCCGGTGCGTCACCGCTTCGTTGGCCGGGACTGTAAAGCGGCAGCCGTAGGCGCGCCACCGCGGCACTGCCACCGGAGCCAACGCCAAGGCGCGGCATCAGCGAGGCGCCCGAAAAGGCGCCCTGCCGCTTTCCGCGCGCGGCTACGCCTTCAGCACGCCGCGACGGATCTGATCGAGTTCGATCGACTCGAAGAGGGCGCGGAAGTTGCCTTCGCCAAACCCTTCGTCACCCTTGCGCTGGATGATCTCGAAAAAGATCGGGCCGATGACGGTGGTGGTGAAGATCTGCAGCAGCCTGCCGCCGCCGGGAGTCGGGGCGCCATCGATCAGAATGCGATTGCGCTTGAGCCGCGCGACATCCTCGCCGTGCTGCGGCAGGCGCTTGTCGATGCCCTCGTAGTAGGTCTCCAACGTGTCCTGGAACACCACGCCGCCGGCGCGCAGGGCCTCGACCGTCGCATAGATGTCGTCGCAGCCGAGGGCGACGTGCTGGATGCCCTCGCCGTGATACGCCGACAGGTATTCCTGGATCTGCGACTTGTCGTCCGAGCTCTCGTTGATCGGGATGCGGATCTTGCCGCACGGGCTGGTCATCGCCTTCGACTTCAGGCCGGTCAGCTTGCCTTCGATGTCGAAGTATTTGATCTCGCGGAAATTGAACAGCCGCTCGTAGAACGCGGCCCATTCGGCCATGCGGCCGCGGTGAACGTTGTGCGTCAGATGGTCGATATAGGTGAGCCCGACCCCCGCTGGCGTCCGGTCGACGCCCGGCAGATACTCGAAGTCGACGTCGTAGATCGTGCCCTTGGCGCCGTAGCGGTCGACCAGATAGATCAGGCTGTCGCCGATGCCCTTGATGGCCGGGATGTTGAGCTCCATCGGCCCGACTTTGCCTTCGACGCCCCAGGCGCCCAACGCCAGGGCACGCTTGTAGGCCCTGGCCGCGTCCTTCACGCGCAAGGCGATGGCGCAGATACTGGGACCGTGCACGCGCGCGAAGCCCTGGGCGAAGCTCTGCGCCTCGGCGTTGACGATGAAATTGATGTCGCCCTGGCGGTACAGCGTCACGTCCTTCGACCGGTGCCGCGCGACGGCGACAAAACCCAGGCTTACGAACAGGGCGCCCAGCGCCGCCGGGTCGGGCGCCGTGTACTCGATGAACTCGAAGCCGTCGGTGCCCATCGGGTTGACGGGGTCGACGTCTCGCAGGGCGGGGTCGGTGACGCTGGCTGCCATGTCATCCTCCTCGGTCCGATCGCGCGTCAGATTTGACCTGGCCGCGAAATTAGTTTCAAATGAAACTAACAGCCCCCATGATTGGTTTCAACCGCAACTATTTCCACATGAACGCAGCGACCACGCCCGCGACGAAACCGGCCGCACCGATGCTGGCTCTGGAACATTTCCTGCCGTACCGGCTGTCGGTTCTCAGCCAGCTGGTCAGCACCTCGATCCACGACCGCTACTTCCAGCCGTCCGGGCTGACCATCCCGCAGTGGCGGGTGATGGCCATTCTGGGCCGCTTCGCACCGGTCTCGGCCAGCGAGGTCTGCGACCGCACCCTGCTCGACAAGGTCACGGTCAGCCGCGCCATCGCGGCCCTGCGGCAACGCCGGCTGGTCCAGCGCACGGTCGACCCGGGCGATCGTCGGCGATCGGCTTTGGGCCTCACGCCGGAGGGGCAGCGCCTGCACCAGCAGATCGCGGCGTTGGCGCTGGACTACGAGAGGCGCCTGCTGCAAGGCCTGACAAGCGCCGAGCGCACGGCGCTGGACAGGCTGCTCCAGAAGCTGACGGGTCATGCCCGGGCGATGCGGATGCCGACCTCCGCGCGCCAGCCCAGGCATCCTGATACATGAGGTCGGCCGGCGTCCGCTGCCAGGGGCCGTCACCTGCGGCGCCTTGCCGGGCGGAAGCGCCATGCTATAAGGCGACCTGCACCGCAGCTTTCTGCGCCCAAATAACCACAAGCGGTTGAAATGGCTGCACAAACCAAGCCTGTTCTGGTGTTGAACGGGCCCAACCTGAACATGCTCGGCAAGCGTCAGCCGGAAATCTATGGCCGTGAGACGCTGGCTGACGTCGAGGCTGCGTGCCGGGCCGAGGCCGGGCGGCTGGGCCTGGCGGTCGAGTTTTTCCAGAGCAACCACGAGGGCGCCCTGGTCGACCGCATCCAGCAGGCCCGCGACACGAATGCGGCCATCGTCATCAACGCCGGCGCCTTCACCCATACCTCGATCGCGATCCTCGACGCGCTGAACGCCGCCGAACTGCCGGTCATCGAAGTCCATCTGTCCAACATTCACCGGCGCGAGGCGTTCCGTCATCACTCCTATGTCAGCCAGGTCGCGATCGGCATGATTGCCGGCCTGGGCAGCCAGGGCTACCTGTTCGCCCTGCAGGCGGTGGCACGATTGCTGGCTGCCCCCAAGAAATAACGTGGCACTTCACCCCTCGAAGGAAACCAACGCCATGGCGAGAACCCAGGACGACCTCGACCTCGTGCGCCAGCTGGCCGACATGCTCAAGGAAACGGGCCTGAGCGAAATCGAGTACGAAGTCGGCGACCGGCGCATCCGCGTGTCGCGGGCGGCGGCAACCGTGATGGCCACCGCCCCGGCCATGCTGCCGGCGGCATCCGTCGCGCCGTCCGGCGGGCCGGCGGCGCCCGGCAGCGACGACAGCGCCCATCCCGGCGCCGTGAAGTCACCCATGGTCGGCACCGCCTATCTCTCGCCCGAGCCCGGCAAGCCGGCGTTCGTGTCGGTGGGCGACAAGGTCGCGGCTGGCCAGACCCTGCTGATTATCGAGGCCATGAAGACCTTCAATCCGATCAAGGCGCCGAAGTCGGGGACCGTCACCCGGGTGGTGGTCGACAATGCGCAGCCGGTCGAGTTCGACCAGGTGCTGATGATTGTGGAGTAACGCCGTGGCGTCGACCGTTGCGCCCGCCCGCCAGCCCGTTCCGGAGACGGCCGCATGTTCGACAAGGTGCTGATCGCCAACCGCGGCGAGATCGCGCTGCGCATCCATCGCGCCTGCCGTGAGATGGGCATCCAGACCGTCGCGATCCATTCGACGGCCGACAGTGATGCCATGCACGTGCGGCTGGCCGACGAGTCGGTGTGCATCGGCCCGCCGCCGGCCAAGGACAGTTACCTCAATATTCCCGCCATCCTGTCGGCGGCGACCATCGTCGGCGCCGACGCGATCCATCCCGGCTATGGCTTCCTGTCGGAGAACGCCCGCTTCGCCGAATTGGTCGAGGAGCACAAGTTCACCTTCATCGGCCCGACGCCCGAGCATATCCGCATGATGGGCGACAAGATCGTCGCCAAGCAGACGGCCGCCCGGCTCGGCCTGCCGCTTGTGCCCGGCTCGCCCGGACCGGTCGACAGCCTCGACGAGATCAAGGCGCTGGGAAAACAGATCGGCTATCCGGTCCTGATCAAGGCGGTCGCCGGCGGCGGCGGCCGCGGCATGAAGGTGATCAACGACGAGACGCAGGCCGAGGAGGCGTTCAACCTGGCCCGCCAGGAGGCCACCGCGGCCTTCGGCAACGGCGCCGTCTATGTCGAGAAGTATCTCGGCAAGCCGCGCCATATCGAGATCCAGATCCTGGCCGACGCGCACGGCAACGTCGTGCACCTGGGCGAGCGCGACTGCTCGCTGCAACGGCGCCACCAGAAGGTGCTGGAGGAGACGCCGTCGCCCGCCCTCAATCGCGAGATGCGCGAGCATATCGGCGGATTGGCGGCCAAGGCGATTCGTGAAATGGGCTATCGCGGCGTCGGCACGCTGGAGTTCCTGTTCCAGGATGGCGAGTTCTACTTCATCGAGATGAACACCCGGCTGCAGGTCGAGCATCCGATCACCGAAGCCATTACCGGCATCGATCTGGTGCGCGAGCAGGTCCGGGTCGCGGCCGGCGCGCCGCTGGGTTTCACCCAGGACGACATCAAGTTTTCCGGCCATGCCATCGAGTGCCGCATCAACGCCGAGAATCCCGAGACGTTCGTCCCCTGCCCCGGCCGGATCACCGACTACCATCCGCCGGGCGGCCTCGGGGTGCGCGTCGATTCCGGCCTGTACACCGGCTACCGCATGCCACCGTTCTACGACAGCCTGGTCGCCAAGCTGATCGTGTCCGGCACCAACCGCAATGAATGCCTGATGCGCCTGCGCCGGGCGCTGGAGGAGTACGTCGTGGGTGGCATCGACACGACCATCCCGCTGCACCAGCGGCTGATCGCCCAGCCCGATTTCGTCAACGGCGACTATGACATCCACTGGCTGGAACGGCTGGTCGGGCTGAAGAAGTAGGTCCGGCGGCCGGCCCGCCCGGCCGGTGCGCGGCATATTGCGCGCCCGCTGGCGGCGCGCCACGATATCCATATGACCCGCCTGACGCCCGACATGCTGCTGCGTGCCTACTGCACGGGCATCTTCCCGATGGGCGAGACGCGTGAGGATCCGACCCTGTATTGGGTCGATCCCGACGAACGGGCGATTATCGAGCTGCACCGCTTCCACCTGCCGCGCCGGCTGGCGCGGACCGTGCGCAGCGACGCTTTCGAGGTCAGCTGCGATCGGGATTTCCGCGCCGTCATCGAGGCCTGTGCCGCACCACGGCCGCGCCAACGCCAGAGCTGGATCAATCGGCCGATCATCGAGTTGTATTCCGCCCTCTTCGAGCGCGGCTTCGCCCATTCGGTCGAATGCCGCGTCGGCGGCGAACTGGTCGGCGGCCTTTACGGCGTGTCGATCAATGGCGCCTTTTTCGGCGAGAGCATGTTCAGCAGTGTGCGCGATGCCAGCAAGGTGGCGCTCGTGCACCTCGTGGCGCGGTTGCTCAAGGGTGGCTACCGGCTGCTCGACTGCCAGTTCATGACCGATCACCTGCGCCAGTTCGGCACGGTCGAGATCGGCCGGCAGGAATATCGCAGACGCCTGACCGACGCGCTGGCCGCGCCGGCGACCTTCTATTTGGACGTGGGCGGCGCCGAGGCCTGCGAGACGTTGGCGCAGGCGACCACCCATACATCGTAGACCGAGCTGTCGAGCGCCGAGAGGCCGGGCGAGGACGCGAACATCCAGCCGGTAAACAGAGTCTGCGCGTTCTGGCCCGGCTTGTTGTCGACGATGGTGAGGTAGGCGGCGGCTTCGGCCGGCGCCTCCGGCACGTTGACCAGGCACTCCGCGACGCTGATGCGCAGGGTACCGAATTCGACCGTCGAGCCGACCGCGGCCGCGAACCGGTGGGTCCGGGTGGTGACCTTGTCGAGGCCCTGCAGCATGACGGCACGCTGTTCACCGCTTGGCGCGTCGGGCGACGGCTGCAGCGGCTTGAAGGCCTCCCGCGGGGGCATCTGCAGCGCCGGTCCGGCGCCGGGACGGGGCGGCTCGGGCCGAGGCGGGTCGCGCTGCTGGGCGACGCCCGGCGGCGCCACAAGCAGGATCAACAGGGCGAACAGCGCGGCGCGGTGCCTGCCTGGGAAACGGGACGTCACTTCCGGTCTGCGTGCGGAGTCTCGATCGCCTCAATCAACTCCCGGAATACGGCGCGAATTTGGTCGGGATCGCAGCCCATCAGAACCGCATCCTCATAGGCGTCAGCGCAGAGTTGCCGGATTTCATCGAGGTTCTGGTTCAGGACCTTGATCTTCTCAAGGCATGACACCGGCTTACCATCGGGCTGCCGCCAGACCAGCGCCTTGCCGGCGTGGCGGGACACCTACTTCTTCTCCTTGGGTTCGCCGCCGGGTCCCGACGTGCCGCCCGGCTGGACCAGCACCGACAGCAGCTCCGTAAAGGGAACGGCACCCTGGGTCTTGGTGATCATGCTGCCGGGGCCCAGGAACTGATCACTGTTGCCGATCTCCAGCGTCACCGACATGCCGCCCAGCAGCGATTCGCTGATGATCTTGGCAAAGGTGTCGCTGGTCAGCTTGGTCTGGTTGCGAATCGACATGCGCACGACGGCGTAATAGTTCTTGTCGAGTTCCATGCCCGTGACGGTACCGACCTTGATGCCGGCCATGGTGACATCGGCGCCCCGCTTCAGCCCGTCAATCCGCGAAAAGCGCGCCAGGACCTCGTAGCCCTTCGGCGCCGACGCTTCGGTTGCGGTGAAAGCATAGACGCCGAAACCGATGGCCACGCACAGGACGATCGCGCCAACGATGGTTTCGACGATATTGCGAGCCACGACACGCTCCGTGCCAACTCAGGGGTGGGATTTATACAACGACGCCGCAGCGCATGCGACGGCGACCAACGGGAGCCTCAGCGCATCCGTCCATCTCCGCCGGCCTGCTGCCAGGCTGTGGATAGGTGCTGCGGCACGCTGGCTGGCCGGCATGCCTGCGTTCAGCTGCCGACATGTGCCGGCGCAGGCCGATGACGCGCTCCAATCTGGCGGTTCACTCCGGCTTCCATGCCTCGTAGTCGCCGGTCGCATGCGGCCGGTGCCCTTCGGCCAAGGTCGAGCCTGGCGGGTGATAGGCGCGCGCCGTGCCGGAGAGGTTGGCCTGGTGCGGGCGCTGCCACGGCTTGCGGGTCGGCAGGCCTTCCGGCGGCGGCGGCGTGTCGGTGACGTGATGCAACCAGCCATGCCAATCCGGCGGCACGCGCGACGCCTCGGCCTCACCGCTGTACAAGACCCAACGCTTCTCGCGCCGGCCCGTTGCCGTCTTGCGTTCGCGATAGTAGCGATTGCCCTGGGAGTCGGCGCCGACATAAGCGCCGTGGAGCCACGTGAACAGCCGCGTCCCGATCGTCATGGTGCCCCGTCCTCAGGCCATGCCGCGTCCTGCGGCTGCAAACACTGACAGTCGGCGCTTGTAGCGTCGTGCGCACATGCTGGCAACGCGCAAACCGACAGCGCATGCCCGTGATGGAAGTGCGTCGCGATATACAGCGTCGGCTCCGCAGAGTGTTGCTAGATTGCATCATGTAGTGTCTTCTGTGAGTTGCCTTACAAAATATTGTTGCGCTCTCAAGATTTTGTAATCTATCATTGCCGAGTGCCTAGATGTGCCCATCGTGGTTGGGACACAAAGTCAGCTTGGGGCACGTGGTGGGGATTGATCATCAACCATGCGGATTGAACGTCGCTTCACACGTGAAGGTGAGTCGCCCTATGGGCAACTGGCCTTCCGGTCGGCCACGTCGGAGATCCGCAATCCCGATGGGTCGGTCATCTTCCGCCAATCCGGCATCGAGGTGCCGAGCGACTGGTCGCAGGTCGCTTGCGATGTGATCGCACAGAAGTACTTCCGCCGTGCCGGCGTTCCCGCGGTGTTGCGTGCCGTGCAGGAAGACGATGTGCCGGGCTGGCTGTGGCGCCACGAGGCCGACGACGCGGCGCTGGCGAAGCTGCCTGCGGAGCAACGCTTTGGCGGCGAAACCGATTCGCGTCAGGTCTTCCACCGTCTTGCCGGCACGTGGACCTACTGGGGATGGAAGGCCGGCTACTTCGACGGTGAACAGGACGCGCGCGCCTTCTACGACGAACTCTGCTTCACGCTGGCGGTCCAGATCGCGGCGCCCAACTCGCCGCAATGGTTCAATACCGGTTTGCACTGGGCCTACGGTATCGATGGACCAAGCCAGGGCCATCACTACGTCGACTATCGCACCGGTCGTCTGACGCGCAGCGAAACCGCCTACGGCCGGCCGCAACCGCACGCCTGCTTCATCCAGGGCGTCGCCGACGACCTCGTCGGCGAGGGCGGCATCATGGATCTGTGGCTGCGCGAGACGCGGCTATTCAAGTACGGCTCGGGAACGGGCAGCAACTTCTCGCGCCTGCGCGGCAGCGGCGAGGCCCTATCGGGCGGCGGCAAGTCGTCCGGCCTGATGAGTTTCCTCAAGATCGGCGACCGTGCCGCCGGCGCCATCAAGTCGGGCGGCACGACGCGGCGCGCCGCCAAGATGGTCGTCGTCGACATCGATCATCCCGACATCGAGGCGTTCGTCGACTGGAAGGTCATCGAGGAACAGAAGGTCGCCGCGCTGGTCGCCGGATCGCGGCTGGCCAACCGGCATCTGAACGCCATCATGCGGGCCTGCGTCCCCGAAGCGGCCGACGGCTCGGCGTTCGACCCCGCGCACAATGCCGAACTGCGGCGCGAGATCCGGGCGGCGCGCCAGGCGATGATCCCGGAAAACTACATCCAGCGGGTCATCGCGTTCGCGCGCCAGGGCTATCGCCACATCGAGTTTCCCGTCTACGACACCGACTGGGAGTCGGAGGCCTACACCACGGTGTCAGGCCAGAACGCCAACAATTCGGTGCGCGTCACCGACGACTTTCTGCGCGCCGTCGCCGAGGACCGCGACTGGCAGCTCACCTGGCGCACCACCGGCGCAGTTGCCCGCACGGTCAAGGCGCGCGAGCTGTGGGACCGCATCGGCTACGCCGCCTGGGCTTGCGCCGATCCCGGCGTTCAGTACGACACGACGATCAACGAGTGGCACACCTGTCCCGAGTCGGGGCGCATCAATGCGTCCAACCCCTGCTCGGAGTACATGTTCCTCGATGACACGGCGTGCAACCTGGCGTCGCTCAATCTCATGCGCTTCCGGCGCAGCGATGGCACGTTCGATGCACCGGCTTTCGAACATGCCTGTCGCCTCTGGACCATCGTCCTCGAGATCTCCGTGCTGATGGCGCAGTATCCGTCGGCCCGCATCGCGCAGCTCAGCCATGAGTTCCGCACGCTGGGCCTGGGCTACGCCAATCTCGGCGCCTTGCTGATGTCGGACGGCCTCAGCTACGACAGCGACGCCGGCCGCGCCACCTGCGCCGCCATCACCGCGATCATGACCGGTGTCGCCTACGCGACGTCGGCCGAGATGGCCAAGGAGCTCGGCGCCTTTCCCGGCTTCGCACCCAACCGGGCCGCGATGCTGCGGGTCATCCGCAATCACCGGCGTGCCGCGCATGGTCAGTCCTCCGGCTACGAGCAACTGACGACGCCGCCGGTGCCGCTGGATAGCGCCGGTTGCCCCGACAAACGCCTTGTCGATGCAGCGGCGCAGGTCTGGGACCGCGCCCTGGCACTTGGCGAGAAGCACGGCTATCGCAACGCCCAGGTTTCGGTGATCGCGCCCACCGGCACGATCGGCTTGGTGATGGACTGCGACACCACCGGAATCGAGCCCGACTTCGCGCTGGTGAAATTCAAGAAGCTGGCCGGCGGCGGCTACTTCCGGATCGTCAACCAGTCGGTGCCGGCGGCGCTGGCCAAACTGGGCTACGACGACGCCGCCATCAAGCGGATCGTAACCTATGCGGTCGGCCATGGCTCGCTGGCCTCGGCGCCTGCCATCAACCACGGTGCGCTGCGGGCCAAGGGCTTTGACGACGCCACGCTGGCGCGTCTCGACAAGGCAATCGCCGACGCCTTCGACATCCGCTTCGCCTTCAACCGCTGGACCTTGGGCGACGATTTCTGTCGCGCCAAGCTCGGGCTGACGGACGCGCAGCTCGCCGACCCGAAGTTCGACTTTTTGGCCCATCTTGGCTTCAGCCGCGCCCAGATCGACGGCGCCAACATCTACGCCTGCGGCGCCATGACCCTGGAAGGCGCGCCGGGCCTGAAGGCCGAGCATCTGGCGGTGTTCGACTGCGCCACGC
>JAHCJT010000012.1 GCA_026126245.1 Alphaproteobacteria bacterium | reverse complement strand
CTGCGCCAGCCGGCCTGCGCCGGCTGGCCGCCCGTCGGCATCGTCAGTTGCGGTTCAACTCCGCGGCCGGCTTATCCCTGATCCGCGGCCAGTTGCCGTTCGCCTTGGTGATGTTGCCCGGCACGTCGCGATTCCAGGCCTTGGCCACATCAGCGTTCAGGTTCAGGTAGAGCTTGCCATCGACGATCTTCCACTGGGTCGGATCGCCGTCGAACTTCTTGCCCAGCGCCGTGCCCATGGCGCAGTAGCCGCCGTATTGCGGTGCATACTTGGCCGGCTCCTTGACGAAGGCGTCTCGGTTGGCCGCCGAGGCGAAGAGGTAGCGCCCGCCATTGTGCGGGGCGGAGTAGGCCGTCGTGCCCTTGGTCGGCTGACCCGACGTGAAATACGCAACGGGATCGTAGCCATGGATCATGACACCCTGCGCATCGGTGTTGATCTCGACGCCGGCAAGGGCCGGCGGCGCGAACGCGATCGGGCTCGCGACGGCCGCGGCCAGGATCAGGGCGGCGCCCAGGGTCCGGCGGCGCAGATTGAACGGGTCGAACATCAGCTTTCTCCGTGTTCTGAAGGGATGCCGAATCTGGTTGGCACGGCATCTATCTACTAGTAGATAGATAACTTGTTCGGAGTGGTCGAGTCACGCCGGCGCACGGCGCGTCACGGTCAGGTGAAGGTGACAATGAACGACAATGGCGCGGCGCCCGGCGCGCCGCGGGCGACCGAAACGAAGATTCTCGACGTCGCTCAGGAGATGATCCAGACGGTCGGCTTCGCCGCCTTCAGCTACCGCGACATCGCCGCACGCCTGGGCCTGCGCACCGCGACGCTCCACTACTACTTTCCCGCCAAGGCCGACCTGGCCTGCGCCGTGGCGCGACGCTATGCGGCGCAATTTACCGCCGCGCTGGCGGAGATCGATACGGCGCCGGCAGACGCGCCGACCCGCCTGCGCCGCTACGCGGGACTGTATCGCTCCGGTCTTGTCGCCCACCATCGCCGCTGCCTGGCGGCCGCCGTTCTCGATGAGGCCGACATCTTGCCGGTCGGCGCGGTCGACGAGGCACGACGCTTCGTCGACGCCAACCTTGCCTGGCTCGAAGCGGTGATCGCCGCCGGAATCGCTGCCGCGACGCTGGCGCCCGGCGTGCCCGCCAGTCACGCCGCCCATCTGGCATTGGCGACGGTGCAGGGGGCAGCGGCACTGGCGCGGCTCGACGCGGACGCCCGCGGCTTCGATCTGGCCGTGGATGCGCTTCTGCTCGGCTGGACCGCCGCCGGCGGTCGCAAGAAAGGGCCCACGAACCCGGCGTCCGCTCGCTGACCGCCGGTAAGTTCAAACCGGCGGGGAGGCGGCGCGAGGGCCGGCTTGACGCCATGCCGGCCCGTTCCTACAACCGGCGCCGCATCCCAGACGGAGAAAGCCATGAAGTTCAGGCCTTTGCACGACCGAGTCCTCATCGAACCATCGACCGCCGAGACCAAGTCCAAGGGCGGCATCATCATTCCCGACACGGCGCAGGAAAAGCCGCAGCAGGGCAAGGTCGTGGCCGCCGGCAAGGGCGCGCGCCTGGAGGACGGCCGGCTGGTGCCGCTCGACGTCAAGGTCGGCGACACGGTGCTGTACGGCAAATGGTCGGGTACGGAGGTCAAGATCGCCGGCAAGGACTTCGTGATCCTCAAGGAAAGCGACGTCATGGGAATCGTGGCCTGACGCGGCCGCGTCACGGCCGATGACTTTGCGGGACGGCGATCTGCAGCGGGTCGCCGATCTGATGCGCGACAGCGCGGCCCTGGAACTGCTGCCGCGCTTTCGCAACCTGGCCCGGCACGACATCCGCGAGAAATCTCCCGGCGACCTTGTGACGGTCGCCGACGAGGCTAGCGAACGACGGCTCGCTGCCGGGCTGGCGAAGATTCTGCCCGGCGTGCCGGTGGTGGGCGAAGAGGCGGTCGCCGCCGAGCCGGGCCTCGTGGCTCACATCGCCGAATCCGACGCCGCCTGGATCGTCGATCCGCTCGACGGCACGGCCAACTTCGCCCGCGGCAACGACCGCTTCGCCATCATCGTGGCGCTGGTGCGGCGCGGCGAGACCATCGCCGGGTGGATCTACGATCCGGTACGCCAGCGTCTGGCAACCGCGGCGCACGGCGGCGGTGCGCAGCTCGACGGCGTGTCGGTGCAGCTACCACCGACACCGGCGCTGAAGGACAGCCGCGGCTTCGTCGGCGTCAAGTTCAAGCGGGAGGTGCTGCGCAAGACGCGGCCGGCGGCGCTTGATCAACTGGGCCGATTGACGACCTTCGGCTGCGCCGGCATCGAATACATCGAAACCCTCGCCGGCCGGTACCACTTCTCGTTCTATCGCTGGACCAAGCCGTGGGACCACGCGGCCGGCGCGTTGATGGCCGTCGAAGCCGGCGGCGTCGCCAACCGGCATGACGGACAATCCTATCGTCCGACGCAGGCGATCAACGCCGGAATTCTCGTGGCGTCCGATGCGGTGCGGTGGCGCGAACTGCGCGCGCTGTTCAGCGCGACCGCCGCGCCGCTGCTGGAGATGCCAGCGCCCTGACACTTCGGCATGCCGCGGCGACACCTCACGGTCGCCTCCAAGAGGAACGCGGCGCGATGCCGGACGCCATTGCCGCAGCGGCAGGGCCACACCGGCCGGGAGGAGGGACATGGGTACGATGCGCGGAAGCTGTCTGTGCGGCGCCGTCCGATACGAGGTCGACCGGCTCGCGACGCCGATCGGCCACTGCCACTGCCGCACCTGTCGCAAGGCACATGCCGCAGCCTTTGCCACGACAGCGCGGGTGATGCGGACGGACTTCCGCTGGATCTCCGGTTTGGACAAGCTGGCGTCCTTCGAGTCGTCGCCGGGCAAACTGCGGCGCTTCTGCTCGACCTGCGGCAGCCATCTGATCGCCGAATGGCCGGCGCAGGCGCACATCATCCTGCGCGTGCCGACCCTCGACGACGACCCCGGCACGCGGCCGGCGGTGCATATCTGGACATCGCATCATCCCGACTGGCTGACCGACGCGGACAATTGTCCGTCCTATCCGGAGTGGTCGCCAGGTCGATGAGTTGCCGCAGCGGCAGGACCCAGGGACACGCGGCCGCCCACGAATCCGAGACTGCCTGCCGCTACCCACAGCTTCGACGGCCACGGCCGGTTTGCCATTGCCGGAACCCGCGCTATGCTTGCTGTTGGGGAAGACGCGACACGCGCATCAATGAACATCAACAAGGACTACTACACCATTCTCGGAATCCCGCCTGAGGCGACGACGCATCAACTGAAGGCGGCCTTTCGGGCGCTGGTCAAGCGATACCATCCCGATACCACCTCGCTGCGCCGCCGGCGCGCCGAGACGCGGTTCCACGATGTCAACGAGGCGTACCGGGTCCTCTCCGATCCCGGCTTGCGTCGCGTCTACGACATGCGCCGTCGCGCGGCGGCCAGTCGACGGGCGACGCGGGCTGTGGAACTCGACCCCAGTCCGGGAGTCGAGACGCAGGCGTTCACGGACCTGGAGGTCGACGCATTGGCCCACGCGGCGCTCGATACGCTCGACTAGCTTCAGCCCCGACAGCGTGCGGCCGGGTCCGACCTGCAGGTCAGGTCGGGCCAAACGACCAGAGAGTGGGTTCCTGTCGGTCGTTGGACTTATTTGCCGCTGCCGCCGCCAGCACCACCGCCTCCGCCGCCACCACCGGCGCCACCCGCACCGCCGCCTCCGGCGCCGCCTGCACCGCCACCACCAGCGCCACCTGCGCCGCCGCCGCCGGCACCACCGCTACCGCCACCTGAGCCGCCGCTACCGCTGCTGCCGGAACTGCCCGTCCCCCCGGTGCCGCCGTTGCCCGTTCCGCCGCCGCCATTGCCGGCGGCAGCACTCTGACCGTTGTTCGATCCGCCGTTTCCGGTACCCGGACCGCTACCCGTCGAATTGCCACCACCGGCTGCGTTCGTTCCGTTACCATTGCCGTTGCCGGGACCGCCCGGCGAGGCAGCGGGTCCGGGAGCGGGGGCAACGTCGGCGACGCTCACCGAACTGACCGCGGCCGGCGCCCCCGGGGTTCCTGTCCCGGGCGCGCTGATCGACACGGAAACCACGCAGTTCGCGTCGACCGCCAGCGTGTAGCCCGCGTCGGCCACATAGGCATTCGTCATCAGCCGGGGGGAATCGCACGCCCATACCAGCACGGTGCCCGTCAGCACGTCGACGCGGGTGGCACCATCGGACTGCAGCGCCACAAGGAAGTCGGTGCCGCGGACGCCCATCGTCGCGGTCGGCGTTCGGATCTGCAGCCCATCCCGCTCGATCTTCCCGGATGTGAATCGCATGGTCCCGCGCGCGAAATTCAACGATGCCCGGGCGCCGGCAGAGCCGGGCTTGTACACGTAGTCATCCAGCGTGACGCGGCTGTTTGGCCCGACCTCCAGCCGCGATCCATCCTCGAACAGCATCCACACGCGGCCGCGCGTCGACGTCTGGATCGTGTCGCGGCTGAAGAGCCGGCTGTTGATATCCAGTACGATCGGCGGCTCGAGCGGCTGTTCCCGCGTGCCGTCCGGATCGAGACGGCGCACCGCGCCAATGCGCTCCTGCGCGGGCGATGCGGCGGCGCCGGCAAGCGTGCCGACAAAGGCGGCCAGCCACAGGCCGCGCGACAGCCATGTCGTGTGTGCCATGTTTCCCCTCGCACCAGGAGTCCCGGCTGCTCCTTTGCAGAAGCACCTTCTGACGATCTGGGAACAGTCCCGACCGCCGTTCACCCGCGGGGTCGGTATTGGTAACGCTGTGCAAAATTTACGCGCGTTGCGCCCCCAGCGCGAGAGGAGATGAGCCATGCGGACTGTGCCGGCACGCCGGCGTGGAACGCGGCGAGGTCTCGGCCTGGCGCAACGCGGGCCCAAAGGGCCAACGCCGGCGGCGCCAATGGCTTACACGCGTGAATTGAAAAGAGACCTCACAAGATCCTTCAACGCGCCGGCCGGCAGCGAATGTCCGCTGTGACGTTGGCCGCCCAAGCCACGGAATTTATGTGCCCTGCCAGGGTCAGGCGGGTCGCGGGGCTATGAGGACGCGGGAACCCGCGATCGCATGGCTTGCACGGCTGATAGAGGCAATCGGCAGAGCCTTGGACCCGCATAGGTTGAACCGAGAGCACTTGCGGGCGCTTTGGCGGCCTCGCCTGCGATGTTGCCCCGCAATGGCCTCCGGGCAGCAAAGACGTGGCGGATGGGGTGAGATTCGAACTCACGGTGAGGTTGCCCCCACGCCGGTTTTCAAGACCGGTGCCTTAAACCGCTCGGCCACCCATCCTCGCCGCAGAGTCTATGGATTTCCCCATTTTCGCCGCGCGATCATTCTGCCGCCCGACCCGACAACATGCCGGGACAACCCGGGGCACGGCCGGCAGGCTGGCGAGGCCAGTGGATAGCCGGAAACGACCCTAGACAGCAACGTGGCTTTGGCCGCCGCGGCCGCCGCAGGAACGATCAGGCGGGACGTCTGCCGGCGAGATCGCGACGGCCAGCACCCGACCGAAAACCAAACCGGCACCGTGACTGGCAGTACCGCCAGATTGGCGGGAGCAGGGGACCGTCAAACCTCGTCGCCTCAAGTGGCGTGGCCTACGCACTGAGACGCATCCCGTCGCGCCGGTCGGGCTGCCTTGACGGACGCCGGGCATTGCGTCGAGATGAGCGGCGCACGCGAAGGAGGGTGTTGGCCGCTGTCCGGCCGACAACGAACTGCATGACGTACGATGAAGCGGCGGTCCTTGACGCGCTGCGGCGCCTCCCGCGCGGCACGCGCGTCGCGCAACAGTCGCTGCTCGACCAGACGCGCCTGCCGGCCGATCGCCTGAAGCAGGCGCTATCGGGGCTGGAGGCCAGCGGCCATGTCTGGCTGATGGGTGACAAGGTCAGGCTGCCGTCGGACGGCACCACGTTTGATACCTGAGCTTGGGCGGTGCCGGCGCGCCAGCCCGGTCGCCGCGTTGCAGGCACGCCCGGCCCTTGTCATAGCGGCTCGCGGATGGCGCCGTCAGCCAGGCGCTGCAGCTCGGCACCGCTGCCACTGAACGACACCGTGCCGTGATGCTTCAGTTCGACGGCGGGGTCGATCCAAACCTGGCCACCGATGGCCCGCCAGCGCCGGCAAAATCCGAAGTCCTCCGACACGTAGACTCGCTCGCCGTCGTGTTCGTCGACGAAGGAGTCGAACAGGGAATAGGTCAGCTCGTTCTGCCGTTGCGTCAGCCCCGCCGTGCCGCCATAGCGGGTCTCGGGATAAGCCGCCATCATGCGGTCGAAGACGCTGCGCCGCAGCATCATGAAGCCGGCGGCAGTCTCGCTGACCTCGATGGCGCCGGAGGTGGCGCAACGCTCTGCGGCAGCCAGGAAATTGACCGCATAGCTCGGCGGCAACACCTTCTTGGGATAGGCGCCGCAGATCACGTCCTTGTCCGCCGCCAGCAGCCGTTCGACGGCGTCCGGTGACCACTCGATATCGGCATCGACGAACAGCAGATGGGAATGGCTGGATGCCATGAAGACGGCGACCAGGCTGTTGCGTGCCCGCATCACGAGGCTGTCGCCGGCGGCGGTTGTCACCTCGTGCCGGATGCCGCGCCGGGTCAGCACCGCGCAGGTGCGGACCATCGACAGAAGATAGGCGCTGGTGACCATGCCGCCGTAGCACGGCGTGGCTAACAGCAGTCCGGAAACCTGCGTCATGCTGCGACCTTGCGGGTTGACGACAGCACGCGAGGCGGCCTCCGCGTTCTGGCCGGAAGCGGGCCGTTGTCCGGTTCAGTCGACAGGCCCGCGTGCGCGGGAGGTGACGCGACCATCAGGCAAGCTCCTCGCCGATCGCCTGGCGCACCGAGGGGCGTTCCGCCATTCGCCGGCGGTGGTCGACCACGGCGCGACAGCGCGCCGGATCGACACCGTCATCCTCGAGCCATTGCGCCACGGTGAAGAGATAGGGATCGCAGATCGTGTAGCTCTCGCCCATCACCCACGGCCCCCTGAGCATGTGTCGCTCGATGAGGTCGTAGCAGGCGCCAACCGACTCGGGGACCTTGCGCTGCATGGCGACGATCGCGTCCGGGTCGTCCGCCCAGCGATAGCCCCGCATGCGATGCGCGTGCGCTACGTGCAACGTCGAGCAGATGAAACTGTTGAAGGCCTGGACCTGGGCAAAGGCGAAGGGATCGTCCAGAGGTGCCAGGCGTGCGTCGGGAAAACGCTGCGCGATGAACGCCAGCATGGCCGGCGTCTCGCTGAGAATGCCGTCGGGCGTCGCCAGTGCCGGCACGCGGGCCTTGGGATTGATCGCGAGGTAGTGCGCCTGACGCTGTTCGTTGCTGGCGAAATCGATGCGGGCCAGTCGGTAGGGCGCAGCGGCCTCGATCAGCGCGATGTGCGTAGCCAGCGAGCAGGTTTGCGGCGCGAAATAAAGCGTGAACATATGACGGTGTCTCCGGCGCAGCCGCCCTGCGGACGCGGGCTCGCTGCTGGTTTGACGGCTGATGGCGTGGCGCGCAACGCCGATCCGGGGCGCCGCGCCAAGAGCGCCACCTTCTGCGGGGCCTCTTACCAGCGGGCCTCGGAAATCCCGTGGAGGTTCAGTCAGGAGTCTGTAAGGAGTGCTCACTCTCAAAAACGTGATCAGACGTTCCACAAGCAATGTCCCGAAAAATACTACGAATAGTAGACGCGATAGAGTCGATACACCACTGATAGAAAACCCTGCCAACGAATTATCCCCAAACGGGTGCAGAGAACTGGCGTGGCGGCCCTATTTTTGCGTAGTATTGCAGTATGTTCGCTCAGCGGGGATGCGGCGAACGGGAGGGGATCATGGACCTCCGGGGGGTCTTGTCCATTGGATCCAGCGTGCGGCGCAGTGCCGGTGTGGTCGCGTGGCGGGTTGGCCAAATTCTTTGCGGTTTGTGCTGTCTGGGCGCGTTGATGGTCCTTGCCCGGCCGGAATTCGGGACGGCGGGTCAGGTCTGTGCCGCTGCTCTGCTGCTGGTCGGCGCTTTTTTACTGCTCACTGGTCGCGCGCTCATGGTGGTATCGGCGCGCCGACCGCGCCGGCGCCGGCTGGCGGTCTACTGAGGTGAATGCCTTTGTCCCGCGTTCGGCGGGGCAGGGACGACTACAGCTTCACGCCGTAGCCGGCGTATCTCTCCTCGATGCCGGGCTCGATGGCGCGCGCCGCCGCCAGGTCGACCTCGCCGCCAGCCTTGTCGCCCTTCCTGGTCTTGGCAACGCCGCGGCCGAACAATGCGTCGACGTGCTTGGCGTCCTTCGCAAGTGCCGCATCGAAATCGGCGATGGCGCGCGCAAGATCACCCATCTTCAGATACGTGAAGCCGCGACCGCCCAGGAAATTGGCGTCACCGGGCCTGAGCTTGAGCGCCATGTTGCAATCGACCAGCGCCGCTTTCAGCTGACCGGTGATCGCGTATGAAGCACAGCGCGCGTAGTGATAGTCGGCGCCCTTGGGATTGAGGCGAATCGCCTGGCTGAAATCGGCGATGGCGTGCTCGTGATCGCCTTTGGCGCGCCACGCGGCACCGCGGTTGTAGTAGGGGCGCGGCATTGCCGGGTTGAGCTTCACCGCCTGGTTGTATTCCAGGATGGCGCGGTCCCAGGCCCCCTTGCGGGCATAGGCCAGGCCACGGTTGTTGACCGCTTCGATGAGGTTGGGCTCGATCCGGATCGCCTCGTCGTAGTCGTTGATGGCGCGATCCTGATCGCCCTTGCGGGCCCACGCGACACCGCGCCGGTTGTGCAGGAACGGATTCTTCGGATCGAGCTCGATCGCCTTGTCGAAATCGGCGATGGCCCGGTCGTTTTCGCCAACCGCGAGATAGGCGCTCCCGCGCTTGCCGAGCGCCGCGACACGGTCGGCCTTCGACGTCTGCGCCGAGTCCAGGACGGCGGTGCAACTCTGAATCGTCCGTGCGACCGTCGTTTCGGCGCCCAGGCAATCCTCGCGGGACGCCGGCGCCTGGGCCAGCGACGCCTGCGCGCATGCCAGCGCACAGGCCAGGCCCAAACCGATCGTGCGAATTCTGAATCGAGTCATATCCGCCTCCCGGTTGTCGACGTCGACCCTAACCGACACGCGCGGCACGGCAAAGCCGCCGGGCTGTGTGTATCCATGACACCGCGACGGCCACGGCCCGCGCACCATGACGTGACCGGCGGCCCTCGTGGGCGTGCCCGGCGTCATTTGCAGTGCGCTGCCGATATGGGCGCCGCGACGGGTTGGCGAAGCGGGTCGTGAACGGGGGACTAGGGATGCACGCCGTAGCGCGCGTAGCGTGCGTCGATGTGTGGCTCGATCCGACGCGCCGCAGCGAGGTCGCGTTGCCCGCCGGTGCGATCGCCTTTTCTGAGCCGCGTCACGCCGCGGCCGAACATCGAGCCGGCGCTCTTGGGCGCCAAGGTCAGCGACGCCTCGAAATCGGCCAGTGCCCGCGGGTTGTCGCCCGACTTGAGATACGCAAGCCCGCGCCGCCCGAGGATATCGGCGTCGCCGGGCCGCAGCGCGAGTGCTTCGTTGCAGTCGGCAACCGCCGCCGGCAGCATTCCGAGAATCGTGCGCGACAGACAGCGGCTGCTGAACGCATCGGAGTCCTTGGGGTTGAGCCGGATGACCTGATCGTAGTCGGCAATGGCGCGCGGTTCGTCGCCCTTGTCGCTGTAAGCCAGACCACGGTTGAAATACGCGTCGGGGTAGGCCGGATCAAGCACGATGGCGAAGTCGTAGTCGACGATGGCGCGGTCGTAGTCGCGCTTGTTGCTGTAGGCGTTGCCGCGATTGATGAAGGCGCTGATGTCGTTGGGATTGAGCTCGATGGCACGGTCGTAGTCGGCGATGGCGGCGTCGTTGTTGCCCTGGCGCGCACGGACGCTGCCGCGGCCATTGTAGGCGGCTGCACTGTCAGGCCTCAGGCGGATTGTCTGATCGTAGTCGGCAACGGCGTGCTCGTCGTCACCCCGGCGGGAAAATGCCAGAGCCCGGTTGTAGTAGGCGTCGGCGTCGCCCGGCGTCAGGCGGATGACCTCGCTGTAATCCGCGATGGCGCCGTCGTTGTCGCCCTTGTTGCCGCGCGCCAGGCCGCGATTGAAATAGGCCGAGGAGAGATCCGCCGGCGCGGCGCGGCGCGCCTGCAGCACGGCGGAGCATCCGTCGATCGTCAGCTCGTCGCTGGCGCCTTCCTTGAAACACCAGTCCCACTGCTGTTGGGTCTGGCCCAGCGCCGGCGGTGCGCCGACCGCCACGGCCACAATGACGCCCACCACGCCCACTCGACCGCGCCGCATTCCGCCCGCTCCCCTCGCGACGGCGCAACCTAACCGACCGGCGCAGCGCCGCAAAGGCGGCGTCACCGGAAGGCGCGAGAGAGCGGTGGATTTCGCGTCAGGAGAGTCCGCGACCGCCGTTTTGGCAACACAGCCGGCGCGCCGAAGTCCCATCGCGCCGACGCTTGCCCGGGGCGAGTTGCGATCAGACCGAGGCGCGTCGACTCACGGCGAGGGCATCGAGCCCGTGTCCGTCGTCGCGACGCCCACGCGCTGCCGCGCCCAGTCGCGTCGCACGCGCTAGTAGGCCGGCATCTCCGCCAGCTTGCTGGCGCCGGCCGCGCGGCTGGCCACCAGTTCCAGCGTGCCGGCGGGGGCCACCGGCTGCCGCGCCTCGGCGACGCTCCAGCGGACGGTGCCGCCGTTGAAGCGGCCGACCTGGCCGGTGACGATCCGGCCCGTGCCCGACTGCCCGGCGTCGGCTTCGTCGACGGCGATGCCGGAGACCACGACCGTGTTGTACTTGGCGTTGCCGACCTCGCGCTCCCACAGCCAGATCACATCGTCGTCGATCATCTCGATCGGACCGCTGTCCGCGAAACCGGCGTTGTGCCAGGCGCGCTGCGCATCCTCCTCGACGACCCAGACCTCGCGGTCGAATTCCAGTTTCAGGCGCGCGTAACCGCGGGTTTTGCCGTGAGTGTCGTAGACGACAAGATCGAGACGCATGGCGAGCCTCCTGGACTTTGTGAGCATCGAGCAGGCGGCGACCCTTATCTGCGTCGGCCGGGCATCGATGGCGATGTTAGCTAGGCGCCGCGTGTTTCCGGTGGATTACGCGCCACCCATGTTTGGTTTCGTGTGTTGCGTGGGGTCGTGGATGACTCATGTGTCACCGTCTGGCGATGACCGCACGCCCATGCTAAGGCGCCGGCCATGATCAACCGCCGCACCTTCACGACCACTGCCGCCGGCGCCGGAGCCGTCGCCCTTATGGCGCGGCCGGTTCGCGCCGACGCCAGTTTTCAGGCGTGGCTGCAGGGCGTGCGCCGCGAGGCGCTGGGCAAAGGCATCGACGCGGGTACGCTTGACCGCGCCCTGCGCGGCGTCGAGCCGATTCCCCGCGTGCTGGAGCTCGACAGCGCGCAGCCCGAATTCAAGCTCTCCTGGCAGGAATACCTCGATCGCGTGGTCACACCAGACCGCATCGCGCGGGGCCGCGAACTGATCCGCGCCGAGGCCGCCCTGCTGGGTCGCATCAGCGCCGCCTACGGCGTGCCGTCAAACCTGATCGTGGCGCTGTGGGGCATCGAGAGCCACTACGGCACGAAGATGGGCACGTATTCGGTGATCGGCGCGCTGGCGACGCTGGCCTATCACGGCCGCCGGCCGAAATTCTTCCGCGCCGAGCTGCTGGCGGCGCTCAAGATTCTCGCCCAGGGCCATATCACGCCGGAGCGCATGCTGGGCTCGTGGGCCGGCGCCATGGGCCAATGCCAGTTCATGCCCACCAGCTTCCTCGCTTCGGCCGCCGACGGCGATGGCGATGGCCGACGCGACATCTGGGGCAACCGTGCCGACGTGTTCGCCTCGGCCGCCAACTACATGCGCAAGGCAGGCTGGAAAGCGGGAGTGCGCTGGGGCGAGGAGGTGACGGGTCAGGACCGGCGCGCCCCGCCGGGCGGTCGGATCGTGACGCCGGAGGGCGCCGGCGGACGAGCCTATCGGGTGACCGCCAACTTCGCCGCCATCCGGCGCTGGAACCCGTCGGATTTCTTTGCCCTGGCGGTTGGCATCCTGTCCGACAAGGTCGCCTGAGCCGACCTGGCGCGTGCCGAGGGGAGGGGGGGGGACGGTAGCCGTCGCCCCCGGCGCGTGGTAAATAGCATCTCAATGAACACTATATCTAGTCGCCCGCAGTCCCCCCCTGCGTGGCTCGCGATGGCCTCCGTCATGCTGGCGCTGTCGCTGGCCGGCTGCGGCTCGGCGCGGCTGGGCGCGCCCGATACCGGGCGCGGCAGCTACAAGATCGGTGCGCCGTACACCATCGCGGGTCGCACCTACTATCCGGCCGAGAACTGGAACTACGCCGAGACCGGCGTCGCCTCGTGGTACGGCCCTGGCTTCCACGGCAACAGCACGGCCAATGGCGAGCCCTACAACCAGAATCTGCCATCGGCGGCGCATCGTACGCTTCCGATGCCCAGCATGGTGCGGGTGACCAATCTCGACAACGGGCGCACGGCGGTCGTGCGGGTCAACGATCGCGGCCCCTTCGCCCGCGACCGCATCATCGATCTGTCGAAGGCAGCCGCCGAGCAGCTCGACATGACGCGCGCCGGCACCGCCCGCGTGCGTGTCGAGCTGATGGAGCGCGAAAGCCGTGTGGTGAAGGACATCGCGCTCAACGGCGGCAGTGCCGCCGACCAGCTGGCGGCGCTGCGCAGTCCGCCGTCGCAGCCCTCGCCGGTGATGGTTGCCGCGGCGCCGCCGCCACCACCCGCGCCGGAACCCGCACCGGCGCCGCCCACCGCGTTCGTGACCGCCAGCGCACCGGTCACGGCCGCGCCGGCGGCCATACCGGCGGTGGCGCTGGTCCCGCCCGCCGGCGGCGGCTATTTCGTCCAGGCCGGCGCGTTCTCCAGCTTGGCCAACGCCGAGCGGCTGCGGGCGTCGTTGGCGCCGTTCGGTGAAACCATGATCGGGCAGGTCAGCGGGCCGGGCGGCGCCCCGCTGTTTCGCGTGCGGGTCGGCCCCTACGGTACCGAGGACCAGGCCTACAATGTGCGCAGCGCCCTGCAGCGCGCCGGCCATGCGGGCGCCCGGGTCGTCTCAGACTGAAGACGGAGGCTGACGATGCGACTTCATCGGGCTGCGTTCGTCGCCGCGGCGCTCGCCGCGCTGCTGCTGCTCGTGGGCGGGCCGCTGATGCTCGACGTCGTTGCGCAGGCGCAAACCAAGCCGACCGCCAGGCCCAAGACGCCCGGCGGATCGAAGGGCGCCAGCTCCAAGACCGCCAACCCGCCGCTCGAGGCGCTGCCGCCATCGCAGATCGGCATCCCGACGATGGCAAAGTTCGCCTACATGATCGACGCCACGACCAATGCCGTGCTGCTGGCCAAGGATGCCGACAAGCCGATGTTGCCGTCCTCGATGGCCAAGATGATGACGATCTACATCGTCTTCGAGGAACTGAAGGCGGGACGACTGAAGCTGGACACCCGGTTCCGGGTCAGTGAGCGGGCGCGCAACATGGGCGGCTCGCGCATGTTCGTGGAGATCAATTCCGAGATCACGGTCGAGGATCTGATCAAGGGCGTCATCGCGCTGTCGGGCAATGACGCCTGCGTCGTGCTGGCCGAGGGCATTTCCGGCACCGTCGAGACCTTCGCCGCCCGCATGAACAAGCAGGCGCGCGAACTGGGCATGACCGGCTCGGTGTTCACCAACGCCAGCGGCTGGCCGGATCCGGCCATGCACGTCACGGCCAGCGACCTTGCGCTGCTCGCCAAACGCACGATCGATGATTTTCCCCAGTACTATCACTACTACGCGCTGCCGGATTTCACCTGGAACAACATCCGCCAGGAAAACCGCAACCGGCTGCTGGGCCTCACAGCAGGCACCGACGGGCTGAAGACCGGCCACTCCGAGGATGCCGGCTACGGGCTTACGGCTTCGACCGTTCGCGACGGCCGGCGCCTGATTCTGGTGGTCAACGGCCTGCCTGACATGAAGACGCGGGCCAGCGAGCCGGCGCGGCTGATCGAGTGGGGATTCCGCGAGTTCCGCAACAAGGTGGCGTTCCGCGCCGGCGAGACGGTGGCCATGGCCGATGTCTGGCTGGGCGATTCGCCGAAAGTGCCGCTGGTCGCCACGCGACTGGTTGGCGCCACGGTGCCGGTCGGCCAGGAGGAGGGCGTGCGGGTGCGGGTCGTCTATGAGGGCCCGGTTCGCGCGCCGATCCGCAAAGGCGATCCGATCGGCAAGGCCATGGTGCAGGCCACGGCCGGCGCGCCGCCGGTCGAGATTCCGCTCTATGCCGGTGCCGACGTGCCACGCCTCGGCCCGCTGGGCCGCGCATTCGGGATGATCCGGCACTACCTGTTCGGCTGGATTTCCTGACGACGATGGCGGATCGCGGCGGCCGGTTCATTACGCTGGAAGGTGGCGAAGGGGCCGGCAAGTCGACCCAGATCCGCCTCCTCGCCGAGCACCTGCGCATGCGCGGCATCGACGTTGTGGTGACGCGCGAACCCGGCGGCTCGACCGGTGCCGAGCTGATCCGCAAGCTGCTGGTCGAAGGCCCCGCCGACTCGTGGGACGGTCCCACCGAAGCGCTGCTGATGTTCGCCGCCCGGCGCGATCATCTGGTACGCACCGTCTGGCCGGCGCTGGACCACGGCCAGTGGGTGATCAGCGATCGCTTCGCCGACTCGACGCGCGCCTATCAAGGCTACGGCCACGGCGTCGATCTGCCGTTGATCGAGACACTCTATCGGGTGGCGGTCGGTGACTTCCGGCCCGACCTGACCCTGATTCTCGATCTGCCGGTTGAGACCGGCTTGGCGCGTGCCGGCCGGCGGCACGGCAACGAGACGCGCTTCGAGCAGCTCGACGTCGCGTTCCACCGCCGGGTGCGTGACGGCTTCCGGCAGATCGCCGCCGCCGAACCGGCACGCTGCGTCATCGTCGATGCCGACGCGCCGGTCGAGGGCGTGCAGGCGCGTCTCGCCGAGATCGTGGCGCAACGGCTCGGGGTGGGGTAGGGCTGTCGCCGATGGACGAAGGGAATCTCAGCCATGGCGCGGCGACCGGAACCGGTTGATGCCGCGGCGCCGCCATGGCCGGCGCCGCGACTCAATCCGCGGTTGGTCGGCCATGAGGCCGCGGAGCGCACGTTGCTGGCGGCGTTTGCCGGCGGCAAGCTGCCGCACGCCTGGCTGATTGCCGGACCACGCGGCATCGGCAAGGCGACACTGGCACACCGGTTCGCGCGCTTCCTTCTGGCCGGCGATCCCGGCGGCGGCCTGTTCGGCGGGCCGACGTCGCTGGAGACCGACATGACCGTGTCGGCGGTCCATCGCGTCGCTGCCGGCGGCCATCCCGACCTGCGCCTCGTCCAGCGCAGCCTCAACGAGCGCGGCCGTCTGCGCACCGAGATCGTCGTCGAGGACGTGCGCGAACTGGGCCAGTTCATGCGCCTGACGCCGGCCGAGGGCGGCTGGCGGGTCGCGGTCATCGACGCCGCCGACGAAATGAACCGCAATGCCGCCAACGCGGTGCTGAAGATCCTGGAAGAACCGCCGCCGCGCTCGCTCCTCCTGCTGGTGGCGCACGCGCCCGGCCGCCTGCTGCCAACCATCCGCTCGCGCTGCCGGCGGCTGATGTTGCATGCCCTGCCCGAGGACACCGTCGTATCCCTGATCGGCGACTATCTGCCCGATGTCGCGGTCGAGGAGCGCGCGGCACTGGCGCGACTGGCCGACGGCAGCATCGGCCGGGCCCTGGCACTGGCGCGCGCCGGCGGCCTGGAGCTGTACGGCGGCATGGTCGCGCTGCTGGCCGGGCTGCCGTCGCTGGACGTCGCCGCGGCGCACGCCTTCGCCGACCGTGTTTCCCGCCGGGGCGAAGAGGGCGACAGCGACTACCGCACGGTCGCCTTCCTGCTCGACTGGTGGCTGATGTCGCTGATCCGTCATGGTGCCGTCGGCGACGAACCGCCGCCGCTCGTCAAGCGCGAGGCTGGCGTACGCGACAGGCTGCTGGCCCGGGCCGGCCTTGATCGATGGATGCAGGTGTGGGAGAAGGTCGCCCACCTGTTCGCCCGCGCCGATGCCATTAATCTGGACCGCAAGCAGGTGGTGCTCGGCAGCTTTCTCGCCCTGCAGGCGGTGACCCGCTGATCCTTCACCCCGGTCGACGATCGACCATCGACGCGGCGGCCGGGAGGGACGAGCACAGTACGATGAGCGGGAAGACCTACTACATCACGACGCCGATCTATTACGTGAACGACGTGCCGCATATCGGGCACGCCTACACGACGCTCGCCTGCGACGTGATGGCCCGCTTCATGCGGCTGGACGGCTACGACGTGCATTTCCTCACCGGTACCGACGAGCACGGCCAGAAGGTGGAGAAGGCGGCCACCGCCGCCGGCATGACGCCGCAGGCGTTCACCGACAAGGTGAGCCAGTCGTTTCGCGACCTCATTCCCAAGATGGGCTACAGCCCGGACAACTTCATCCGGACGACGGAGCCGCGCCACTACCGGTCCTGCCAGACGCTGTGGGAGAAGCTGGTCGCGGCCGGTGACATCTATCTCGGCAAGTACGCCGGCTGGTACTCGGTGCGCGACGAAACCTATTTCGCCGAGTCGGAAACCGAGGTGGGTGCCGACGGCAAGCGCCGCGCCACCGCGACCGGCGCCGACGTCGACTGGGTCGAAGAGGCGAGCTACTTCTTCCGTCTGTCGGCCTGGCAGGAGCGGCTGCTGGCGTACTATGCCGAGAACCCGCGCTTCATTGCGCCCGAGAGCCGGCGCAACGAGGTGATCAGCTTCGTGAAGAGCGGACTGCAGGATCTGTCGGTGTCGCGCACCACCTTCAAGTGGGGCGTGCCGGTGCCGAACGATCCGGCGCACATCATGTATGTCTGGCTCGACGCGCTCACCAACTACCTCACCGAGACCGGCTATCCCGACCTCGACGCGCCGAACGCCAAGTACTGGCCGGCCGACCTGCACATGGTCGGCAAGGACATCGTGCGCTTCCATGCCGTCTACTGGCCGGCCTTCCTGATGGCCGCCGGCGTGGCGCCGCCGCGGCGCGTCTTCGCGCACGGCTGGTGGACCATCGAAGGCCAGAAGATGTCCAAGTCGCTGGGCAACGTGGTGGCGCCGGCGGATCTGGTCGACACCTACGGACTGGACCAGACGCGCTACTTTCTGCTGCGCGAAGTGCCGTTCGGCAACGACGGTGACTTCCAGAAGCGCGCCATCGTGCAGCGCATGGACTCCGATCTGGCCAACGCCTACGGCAACCTTTGCCAGCGCGTGCTGTCGATGATCAACAAGAACTGCGGCGCGGCCGTGCCCGTGGCCGGACCGCTGGTGGCGGCCGACACCGCGCTGCTGGAGCGGGCCGCATCGCTGCTGGCACAGGTGCGCGCCCGGATCGGCGAGCAGGCCTTTCACGAGGCGTTGATCGCGATCTGGGAAGTGATCGGTGACGCCAACCGCTATGTCGATGCGCAGGCGCCCTGGGCCCTGGGCAAGACCGATCCGGCGCGCCGTGACACGGTGCTGTGGGTGCTGGCGGAGACCATCCGCCGCGTCACGCTGATCGTGCAGCCGTTCATGCCGACGGCGACGGGCAAGATTCTCGACCAGCTGGCCGTACCTGCCGACGCCCGCAGCTTCGCGGCGTTCGACCGGGCGCTGGTCAGCGGCACGGCCCTGCCGGCGCCGCAAGGTGTGTTCCCGCGCTTCGTCGATCCCGACGCACCGGCCAAGCCGGCGGCGAAGCCCGGCAAGACGGCGCGCAAGGTCTGAGATGCTGGTCGACAGCCACTGCCACCTCGATTTTCCCGAGCTGGCGGCGGAGGAAGATGCCGTCGTCGCCCATGCGCGCGATGCCGGCGTCGGCGCCATGCTGACGATCGGCACGCGGCTGGATTCGTTCGCCCAGGTCCGCGCCATCGCCGAACGCCACGCCAACATCTGGTGCAGCGTCGGCGTGCATCCGCACGAAGCCAGGGAGGAGGGGCAGCGCGCGCCCGATCGACTGGTGGCGCTGGCCCAGCATCCCAAGGTGATCGGCATCGGCGAGACCGGGCTCGACTATTTCTACGAGCACAGTCCGCGTGCAGCCCAGGCCGAGAGCTTCCGCGCGCATATCGCCGCGGCGCGCGCCAGCGGCCTGCCGCTGATCGTGCACACGCGCGATGCCGACGACGACACCGCCGACATCCTGCGCACTGAAATGCGGGCAGGGGCATTCAGCGGCCTGATCCACTGCTTCAGCAGCGGTCGCGCCATGGCCGAGGCGGCGCTCGAGCTGGGACTGTCGATTTCGATCTCCGGCATTGTCACCTTCAAGGCCGCCGAGGCGCTGCGCGACATCGTGCGCGACGTGCCGCTCGATCGGCTTCTGGTCGAGACGGACGCGCCCTACCTGGCGCCGGTGCCCCGCCGCGGCAAGCGCAACGAACCGGCCTTTGTCACCCACACCGCGGCCAAGGTCGCGGAGCTGAAGGGCGTGTCGATGGCCGAGCTGGAGCGCGTCACGACCGACAACTTCTTCCGCCTGTTCGCCAAGGCCGACCGCGCGGTGCTGGCATCATGAACCGTCGTCACGCCACGACGTCGCCGCAATGGCGCCTGGCGCCGCCTTGCCCCGCGGGACGAGCCTCGCCATGCGTGTGATCATTCTGGGCTGCGGGACATCGGGCGGCGTGCCGCGCATCGGCGGCAAGGATGGTGCCGGGGCCTGGGGGGCGTGCGATCCGACCAACCCGAAGAATCGCCGTCGCCGCTGCTCGATCCTTGTCCAGGACCAGGGCAAGACCCTCCTCGTCGACACCTCGCCGGATCTGCGCGAGCAACTGATCGGCGCCAGCGTCGGCCAGGTGGACGCCGTGCTGTGGACGCACGACCACGCCGACCAGGTGCACGGTATCGACGATCTGCGCCCGATGGTGTTGCGCCATGGTCCGGTGGAAGGTTGGGCCGATGCGCGCACGCTCGACGTCCTGAAGGAGCGCTTCGGCTACTGTTTCCAGACGCCGCACGGCAGCTTCTACTCGGCGCTGTACCATGCGCGGGTGATCGACGGGCCTTTCGAAGCCGCGGGCATCGCCGTGCTGCCGTTCTACATGCACCACGGCAGCATCATGTCGCTGGGGTTCCGCTTCGGGCCGATCGCCTACGCCAACGATGTCGTGAAACTCGACGAGCCGGCCTTTGCCGCCCTGGAAGGGGTGGACACCCTGATCGTCGATGCCATGCGCTACACGCCGCATCCGACGCATGCCCATCTCGACCTGACGTTGTCGTGGATCGAGCGCATCCGGCCGCGGCGCGCGATCCTGACCAACATGCATGTGGATATGGACTACGAGGAGGTGCGGCGGCGCGTGCCGTCGCATGTCGAGCCGGCCTATGATGGCATGGTGGTCGAGGCCTGAAGCATGTTATGGAAAATAATGGCTAGAGCGGGGCTGGCGGCGGCGCTGGCCTGCGGTTTGGCGGCCGGTGCTGCTGCCCAGACGCCGGCGGCGACCTTGGATGCCGGCGACTCGACATTCAAGCTCTACGCGCTGTCGTCCAACGCCAAGAGCCTGAACGACCCGACCGACGCCACCAACCGCGAATGGACCAATGCCACGGCCGAGAGCCTGCCGGACCTGCTGACCATCGTGCCCAGCGAGGGCTATGGCCTGATCCGCTCCAAGGCGGTCTCGGTCGATCTGAAGGTGCCGCTCGGCTGGCACGCCATCGAGGATTTCGAGCGCCTGGCGATCTTCAATCCGGAGCGGTCGGTGCGGATCATCGTCTGGCGGGTCGATCTGGACTTCGAGGGCGTGCCCAGCCTGGAGAAGTTCGTGGCCGCCAAGGCGGCGGCGCTGCGCAGCAGGTATCCCACGATCCAGGCATCCAGCCGGACCTTGCCGGACGGTCAGGTCCTGGGCGTGCTGCACAACGTGCCGCCGCGCAAAGGCGACAAGGAGCCGCGCGCCATCCTCGATCTGCTGACACCCAATCCGCAGAACCCGAAGCGGGCGCTGCTCATGACATTCGGCACGCCCATGTCGCGTGCCCAGGAATTTCTGCCGTTGCTGGCCTTGATGGCCCGCGACCGCAAGATCACCTGGAAAAAGGACTATTAGTCCTTGTGTCTCAAGTACATCATATATTTTCCATAATATATATTATACGACATTAAGGTAAGATCACAGACGAACGTCGACCGCTGCCAAGGAGCGCTGCCGTGTCTTCTTTGCCAACCCCGGCCGACCGCCGACCGCGCGAAAGCGACTTGCCGGACGATCCCATGCAGCGCCTGATCGCCGTCATGGCATGGCTGCGACACCCGGTTCACGGATGCCCATGGGACCTCAAGCAGGACTTCGCGAGCATCGCACCGTACACCATTGAAGAGGCCTACGAAGTCGCCGATGCCATCCGTCGGCGCGACGTTCGGGACCTGCGCGAGGAACTGGGCGATCTCCTCCTCCAGGTCGTCTACCACGCGCGGATGGCCGAGGAGGCCGGCGATTTTGACTTTAAGGATGTTGCTCAAACTATTGTAAATAAAATGATAACTAGACACCCGCACGTCTTCGGCGAGGCTCAGGTGGAGGGTGACGAGCACCAGAGCGGCGTCTGGGAGCAGATCAAGGCGGCCGAGCGCAGCGCCCGGCAGGCAGCCGGCGGCAGTGATGGCGCGAGCAGCGTGCTCGACGGCGTGGCGCTGGCCCTGCCCGCCCTGATGCGGGCCGAGAAGCTGCAGAAGCGGGCAGCTCGCGTCGGTTTCGACTGGGGCGCCGCCGGACCGGTGATCGACAAGATCGAGGAGGAAATCGGCGAGTTGCGGGCCGAGGTCGCGACCAAGGCGCCGGCCGCTCGCCTGCAGGACGAGATCGGTGACGTGCTGTTTGCGGTGGCCAACCTGGCACGGCACCTGAAAATCGACCCCGAAGCCGCCTTGCGCGCCACCAACGACAAGTTCGAGCGCCGCTTCCGCCATATCGAGCGCCGCCTGCAGGCCAGCGGCCGCACCCCGGAGTCGGCCTCGCTCGAGGAAATGGAAGCGCTGTGGCAGGAGGCCAAGACGGCCGCCCCCGGCTGATCCGCGCCCCTGCCCGTGCCGGCCGGACGGCTCAGAGCAGCTCGCGCACAAGCTGGGCTGCGTGCAGGGGATCTGCCAGTCGCCGCGACGCAAAGCGTTCGTCGCCGGCCGGCGCCAGCAGCACGACATGCGGCGCCAGCAACGGCGGCGGGGCCGGCGGCACGTGCCAGCCCGCCGGCATCTCGACTTCAGCCAACGCAAAGTACGTGCGGTCCTGCATCTTGAAGAAGTCGACGTCCCAGCCGCAGCGGCCGTCGCAGAGGTGGTAGCGGACCTTTTCCAGGCTCTCGCGCCGCAGCCGCCACAGGCGCTCGAAGTCGGCCGCTGCGATCGCGGTCTCGACCTCGACCATTTCACCCTCGATCAGCCGCTTGAACGAAAAGATGTGCTGCACGGCGTTGCCGCCTTCGAACCGACGAATGCGCAGACCCGGCGTGTCGAGATAGGCCTGACGGATCGCGTGCCGCGTCCACGGCGGAACGGCCGCCGCAAGCGCCCGCTCGAGCGCGCCATCAGGATCGCGCAGCACGAACTTGCGCTCGTTCTCGACCGGCATTGCCCCCAACCCTTCGACCGCACCATGGCACGGAAATATGACGCTTTTTGTTTGCCCGGCCGCGGCGCGGCGTGGCGAAATGCCGCCCATGACCGACACCCTCGACACCCTGCCGACGCCGTGCCTGATCCTCGATCGCGCGATTCTGAGGCGCAACATCGGGCGGGTGACGGCACGCCTGAAACCGGCCGGCGTCCAGCTGAGGCCGCACCTGAAGACCGCCAAGTCGGTCGATGTCGGCCGCATGGCGACCGCTGCCTTCGATGGGCGCATTACGGTATCGACGCTGGCCGAGGCCCGCTATTTCGCCGCCGGCGGCTTCGGCGACATTCTCTATGGCGTTGGCATCGTGCCGTCCAAGCTGCCGGCGGTGGCGGCGCTGCGCCGCCAGGGCGTCAACCTGCGGGTCGTCACCGATAACATGCCCGTGGCACAGGCCATCGCGGCGGCCGGCCGCAGCGGTGACAGCTTCTCGGTGTTCGTCGAGATCGACAGCGGCGCCGGCCGCGCCGGACTGCCTTTTCCCGACCTGCCCGGCCTAATCGACGTCGCCCGCACCCTGCACGACGCGCCCAACGTCGAGCTGGCCGGCGTGATGACGCATGCCGGACACTCCTATCATGAGAACACGCCGCAGGGCATCGCGCGCGTCGCTGAGCAGGAGCGTCTGGCCGTCGTGACGGCGGCGCAGCGACTGCGCGACGCCGGCCTGCCCTGCCCGATCGTCAGCGCCGGCTCAACGCCGACGGCGATGCATGCGCGGCGCTTCGATGGCATCACGGAAATGCGGCCCGGCGTCTTCGTCTTCAACGACCTCGATCAGGCCGGCATCGGTTCCTGCGGCGCCGGCGATATCGCCCTGTCGGTGATGGCGTCGGTGATCGGGCACTACCCGCATCGCAACCAGCTGCTGGTCGACGCTGGCGCGCTGGCGCTGAGCAAGGATATCAGCGCCCAGGAGTTCATGCCCAAGGCGGGCTTCGGCTTCATCAGGGACGCACCCGTGAAGGATCTAGCGGTCGTCGCCTGCTCGCAGGAGCACGGCTTCGTGCAGGCCGACGCGCCGTTGCCCTACGACAAGCTGCCGATCGGCAGCCGTGTGCGCATCTGGCCAAACCACGCCTGCATCACGGCGGCCGCCTACGACCGCTACCACGTGGTCGACAGCGAGGAGAGCGACGGCCGCACCGTCGTCGCCACCTACGACCGCATCAACGGCTGGTAGACCGTGGCCGCCCGCCGATCGCGGCTGGCCGGCTTCCTGCTCGTCGCGGCGCTGCTGGCGCCCGCCGCGCCCGCCGTCGGGCAGTCGCCGGTCGGCGCCCGGACCCTGATGGTCGCCGACCTCGCCGGCGAACCGCCGATTGCGCTGACGGTCTGGTATCCCGCCGCCACCAGCGGGGTCACCGACGACGGCGGGCCGGCGGCCCTGCCGGTGCCGCCCCTGCCCGGACGGCACAGGTTGATCATGCTGTCGCACGGATCGGGCGGCACGCCGCTGAACCAGCGCGATCTCATCGAGTACCTGGCATCGCGCGGCTCGATCGTCGCCGCACCTGTGCATACCCATGACAACGCCACCGATCATTCCGGGCCCGGCACCGACCTGCAGCTGCTGGGTCGCCCGCGCCACATCGCGCGCAGCATCGATGCGCTGCTGGCCGACCCGACGCTTGGCCTGCTGATCGATGCGCAACGCATCGGCATCATCGGCTATTCGGCCGGCGGCTACGCCGCTCTGGTGGTGATCGGCGGCCGGCCGGACTTTGCGCTCGGACCGGCGCATTGCGCGCAGGCGCAGCGCGACAGCCTTTTCTGCGGCTGGATGCGCCGCGGCGGCATCCAGCGACTGCACCCCGAGTGGTCGGTGACGCACGATGCGCGGGTCCGCGCCGCCGTGCTGCTGGCGCCGGCCTACAGCATCTTCTTCGACCGCAAGGGTCTGGCGGACGTAACCGCCGCGATCCGCCTCTACCGCGCCGAGTCCGACCAGGTCGTGCGTCATCCCTACAACGAGGACACCTTGCGCCGTGCCCTGCCGAGGGCCCCCGAATATGTGGTGGTCCCCGGGGGGCATTTTGTGTTCGTATCGCCCTGTCGCCGGCCAGGCTCGGCGCTGCTGTGCCGCGATGCCGCGGGCGTCGATCGCGCCGCGATCCATCGCCGGCTCAACGCGGAGATTCGGGATTTTTTCGACCGCGTCCTGGGCCGGGATTGATATATCGGACCCTGACTCGCGGCCACGGAGCACGCCGACATCGGATCGCTGCGAGCGGCAGCGGTGTTGTGACGGACGCGATCGCGTCACCTGGCGGGTGGCCCGCTGACCTGGCGCGCGCCCGTCCTGCAGGGAGAAGCACGCATGCTCAAGCGTATCGCACTATGTCTGTCCGCTGCGACCTTGCTGCTGGTCGCGGTGCTGCCCTCCGTCTCGCAGGCACAATTCAAGACCCGCCCCGATCAGCCCAACGTCGGTCTGCGCGAGGTCGTGCTGCCGGACAATCTCGAACCGGCCGGAATCCGCACCTGGCTGTGGTATCCGACGCGCGTGACGCCGCATCCCTGGATGGCCAATGCCTACCTGGTCAGCACGCGCAGCAATGCCGCCCCCCTGCCCGGCCGCCGGCCGCTGATCGTGCTGTCGCATGGCAGCTTCGGCTACGTCTTCGGCCTGCACCATTTCGCCGAGTACCTGGTGCATCAGGGTTACATCGTCGCCACGCCCGAGCATCCCCACGACAACAATTCCGACAGCTCCGGCACCTACACTGACATGCAGCTGGTCGGCCGCTCGCGACACATCGCCCGCACCATCGACGGCGTGCTGCGCGATCCGGTCATCGGACCGCTTGTCGATCCGGACAAGATCGGCATGGTCGGCTTCTCCGCCGGCGGCTTCACGGCGCTGACCGTGCTGGGCGGCGTGCCGGACTTTTCCCTGCTGACGGACTACTGCAAGAAGGTCCCCGATGACGGCGGCGCCTGCAGCGGCGGCCTGGAGGGCAAAGTCCGCATCCTGCGGCCCGACTGGCGTCAGACACCCGATCCGCGCGTCAAGGCGGCGGTCATCATGGCACCGGGCTACGGTTTCATGTTTCCGCGCCCGACCCTGCAGGCGATCACCAAGCCGATGCTGATCTTTCGCGCGGCGCAGGACAACGCGATCCGCCATCCCTACAGCGAGCAGTGGCTGGTCGACAATCTGGGGCGCAAGCCGGAGTACCACGTCGTGCCCGGCGAGCACCTGATCTTCCTCGCCCCCTGCCCGCCCGGCCGTCACGACGAGATCTGCAGCGACAAGCCGGGCATCGACCGGCGCGCCATTCACGCCAAAATCGACGATCTGATGCGCGACTTCTTCGAGCGCAATCTCAAGTGACGAGGCCGCGCCCCGGCAATCTGGCCAGATTGCGGCAAGCGAATCCATCTTTGGCCATGATGATTCCCCGACACGGTCGATATTGGCTCCCAACGTAACCGGGGTGCCGGCGATGCGCCGGTGCGTTGAGGAGGAGCCAATGACCAAGAACCTGATCGCCTTGTCGCTTGCCGCGGTGCTTGCCAGCGCCTGCGGCGACACCTGGGGCCAGCGCGCGGTGACCGGCGGCGCCATTGGCGCCGGCTCGGGCGCCCTGATCGGCGGCGCCTCGGGCATGGGCGTGCTGCCGGGCGCTCTGGTCGGCGGCGCCGTCGGTGCCGGCGTCGGCGCCGCCACCACGCCGCGCTATCGCGACCGCTACTACTAATATCCACGCTGTTCCGACGGTGGCGATCGGGCGGTCCATGCGGCCGCCCGACGGCGCGCCGGGCGACGACGGCATTGCCGCCGTTTGGCATACAGAGGCAATATTTTTTCATTGGAGGCCTGGAGGCTCGGGCCTAGATTCTCGCCATTAGGCCGCCATCGGCGCGAGGCGGCGTGTCCTGCCGCCGTGACGTCGGCGACACGCCACCGGGGAGAACGACATGATGATGACCAAGCCAGGCGCTCTGGTGCTCGGCGACCAGCGCCCGACAACGGCCGCGACGTCCGGCGTCGCGGCCCCGCATGCCGCACCCGCCTATGAGGCGCCACGCGTGCTGGAGGTCGGCCGCACGGCCGATCTCGTGCAAGGTGGTGGCGGCATGTCGGGCAGCGACCGCAACTACTACTACTATTACCTGCCCGGCGAGTAAGTCGTCGATCCGCAGCGGTCGACGGTGCAGTGGCGGATCCCCTCGTCATAGGTGGCCGAGAGTCACCGGGTCATTCCGGTGGAGCGCGTGCGCTGGCGCCGGACACGGCGGTTGTCATCATGCAGGATGGCAACGCCTGCGTGCTCGACATGCGGCGCAGCTTCTATGCCCTGCCGCCGGTCGGCGCCATGATGCTGCGTCGCGTGCTCGAGACCGATTTGACGACGGCCGCGTCTCTGGTCGCGGCTGACTATGGCGCGCCGATCGCGCAGGTGCAGGGCGATATGCGCCGCTTCCTCAAGGACCTTGAGGATCGCGACCTGCTGCGGCAGCCGGGACAGCCCTCTCGACCGCAGCAGATCCCGTGGGGCGCGCGGGTTGTCGCGACCCTGCTGGCGCTGGCCTTCGCCGCCCGGCGCTCGACGCAGGCACGCGCGGCATGGGGCCTGACGCTGGCGCGGCTGTCGCTGCGCCTGTTCGGCTGGACGGCGACGGTCTCAGCCTGGAAGCGGCGCATCGAGGGGCCCACCCGTGAGCCGGCGCCAGTGACGCCCGGCACCCAGGCCGGCGCGATCGACGCGATCGTTCGCGCCGCCGCGGCGCGCCATGTTCTGGGCATGGATTGCAAGGAACGGGCGCTTTGCTGCTGGGCCATGGCTAAGCGCGCCGGCCTGCCGGCATCGCTGGTGGTGGGCATACGCCCCTACCCGCTGGCCGGACACAGCTGGTGCGAGATTGATGGCGTGATTGTCAGCGACGATCGCCAGAGCTGCGCACGCTACACGCCCGTCTTTCGCTATGCCTGACGGCAAGCGCCGCCTGCCGTCGCCGGCAGCGCGCGCCGGGCGGTGATGCCGCCGGGGTTCGCCCTGCTCGCCCGACGCGGGCACGTCCGGCTGCAGTTGTACGGCACGCCATCACCCGGGCGATTGCCGTTGATCCGCTGGCACGAGGATGGCGGCCAGATCGCGGTCATCATGGGCCGGCTCTACTACCGGCCGGACCTGATTCAGTCGCTCAACCTTTCCACCGATGCGCCCGAAGCGCGCGACGACGCCGCCCTGGCGCTGACGTGCTATCGCCGTCATGGCCGCGACGGGCTGGCGCGGCTGGAGGGCGACTTCGCTGTCGTGGTTCTCGATCCCGGTCAGCGGCACGCGATCGCCTTGCGCGATCCCATGGGTGGCTATCCGGTGTACTGGCTGGCCTCGCCTCAAGCCGTCGCGATCGCCAGCAGCCTGCACCCGCTGCTCGATTGTCTGGACGACACCACGCCCGACATCGGCTTCCTCGGCGAACTGCTGACCTTGCCATTCGCCGAGATCGACTATTATCAGGGCACGGCACTCAACGGCGTCCAGCGGCTCGTTCCCGGCTCGACGCTGAGGCTCGACCTGGCACGGCCCAGCGCTGAGGTCCGTCCGTTCTGGAGTTGGCCGGACAAGATCATCGATCCCGGCAGCGATCGGCTGGAGGTGGTCGCCGAACGGTATGGCGCCGCGCTCCGCCGGGCTGTGGACGAGCGCCTGCAGGGCACTGTCGCGGCCCAGATGTCGGGCGGCATGGACTCGACGGCCGTCGCCCTGCTGGCCCTGGACACCCTGGGACGTTCCGGACGGCCGTTGCATGCGCTGTCCCTGACCTACGAAAAGCTGGGCGAACTCGGGCACGAAACGCCCTACCTCGAGTCCGTACTCGACCGGCCTGGCCTGCTGCCGCATCGCATTGCCGCCGACGACATTCTCGATTTCGACCTGTTCGGCGCCACGCCGCTGCACGACGAGCCATATTGCGGCCTGTTCCGCGCCGGCCTCGACATCGCGCTGACGGCCGCCGCGGCCGATCACGGTGTCGACACCATGCTGACCGGCTTTGGCGCCGACGAAATGCTGGCGGCGGCACCGTTCTACATCGCCGACCTTTGCCGGAACGGACGCGTCCTCGCCGCATGGCGGGAAGCGTCCCGTTGGGCGGCCGCGCAGCGCTGCAGCATCTGGCGCATTCTGCGACCGTTCGCCGTGACGCCGCTGCTGCCCGTCAGTCTGGAGGCGGGACTGGGGCCCTGGCTGCGCGGCGGCTATGCCGAGGGGGCCGGCGAGAACAGCTGGACGCTGCCGTCCTGGGTGCTGCCGGATTTCGCCCGCCGCGGCCGCCTGAGGCAGCGCCTGCTCGGTCATCTGCGCCGGACCTACCGGTCGTCGCGCAGCGTCGTGCTATCGGAAGCCCTGGCGCGCATCGCCTACACGTCCGGCGACTGGGCCCGCACCACACTGGCGGCACCGCACGGCGTGCTGATCGCGCACCCGTTCCGCGACCCGCGCGTGCTGGCGCTCGGCCTGGGCACCCGCCTGCGGCTGCGGCCGGAACCGGGCCAGCAGAAGCCGGTCCTGGCCCGGGCAATGCGCGACGTGCTGCCCCGATCGATCCTGGAACGGCGCAGCAAGGGCCATTTCAACGCCCTCTACTACGCCGGCCTGACGCGCAACCTGGCGCGGCTGGAGGCGCTGGTCCGCGACTCGCCGGTCGACACGCTGGGGCTGTTCGACAAGGACGGGCTGGTGCGCGACATGCGCCGCAAAGCGCTGGGCATCGACGGCATGGACCGCGTCATACGCCTCAACAACGCGCTGGCCATCGTGCAATGGCTGGCGCAATGGCGGACCTGGCGGGCGCAACAGCTCGCGCCCGGACATGTCATCGACTGTCCCATGGATGCCTAGGCGCCGCGGCCGTTATCGACTGCGGATATCCTCGACGAGGCGGCCGCCTTCCAGCCGGATGCGGCGGTCGGCGACGCCGAAATAGCGGTCGTCGTGCGATACCACGATCAGCGTCTTGCCGTCGCGCTTCAGCTCAGGCAACAGCTCGCTGTAGAAGATCCGCCGGAAGGTCGGATCCTGCTCGGCCGCCCATTCGTCGAAGACAATGACCGGCCGTCGTGCAAGATAGACCTGGATCAGGGCTAGGCGTTTGCGCTGGCCGGCCGACAGGTCAATGGTCGAGAAGGCGCCGCCGTCGATCGTGACCTTGCCGGCAAGGTCGAGGCGCTGCAGGTAAGACGCCGCCGCGTCGGCAGCCAGCGGTCCCGGCGCGACGATGTCCTGGAACAGGAAATAGTCGAAGAAGATTGCCGAGAACATCTGGCGGTAGTCGTCGCGCGTTGCCGCCGTCACCGGCACGCCATCGTGCAGGATCTCGCCGCCGCTCGGCTCGTACAGGCCCAGCAGGAGTTTGATCAGCGTGGTCTTGCCGCTGCCATTCTCGCCGGTGATGAACAGCATCTCACCCGGCTGTACGGTGAGGTCGATCGGCCCCAGCGCAAACACCTCGCCGCCGGCCGACGCCGGATAGGCATAGCAGACATTGCGCAGTGCGATCATCCCCGTTGCGGTGTCGGCGAACCGACCCGTCTCGTCAACTCCAACCAGCAGGTGCGGCTCGCTGTGGGCGAAGGCACCGGAAAGTTCGGCCAGCTTGCGAAACGAGACATGCGCCTGGCCGATCATCGGCAGGGACCCCAGCAGCTGCTCGATGGGACCTTTGACGAACAGCAGCGTCAGGACGAAGCCGCTGACGACAGTCTTGTCGAGCCCCAGCCTGTCATGCAGCGCCAGAATCATCGCCACCACGACGAGAAACAAAGCCACACCGGCGGTGCCGGCGGCGCGGAACGCAATGGTCGCGCGCACGTTCAGGCGTCGGATGCGGTCGATGGTGCCGCCCAGCTGCGCCGTCCAGACGCGCGCCCGACGCCGCCGGTCGATCCGCAGCTCCTTGGCGCCTTGCGTGATGGCGCCATACAGCCGCTGCAGCTCGTCCTGCGCCTCGCGCGCCTGAGTGAAGCCGCGCACGCCGGCGCGCCGCGCCAGCACCTGCACGCCAGCACCGGCGGCGATCGCCACGGCAACCAGCAGCAGCAGGGTCGGCGACAGGATTGCGAGATAGACGAAACAGCCGAACGTCACCGCCGCGGCAATGGCCATGGCCGGGAAATTGAACGAGAAGGCGCTGATGGTATCGACATCCTGGTTGAGGGCGGCGATCAGCCGGTGAGCACGCCAGGCCTCGATGCGCGCGATCGGCGCCATCAGGATCTTGCCGCACAGCTCACGACGCAGGGCGGCGACGATGCGCTGGCCACCCAGGCTGTTGGCGATGTTCGAGACCGTTTCGCCGACGAGCGCCACCGCGCCCAGACCGGCGAACGTCAGCAGGACCGCCGGAGCGATGGCGCCGTCGGCATGCAGCGCATGGTTGATCACCGCCAGCAAGCCGGCGGTCGCGAGGCCGCTCGCTGCGCCCATCACGGTGGACAGAAGCGCGATAGGCCAGAACGGCCGCAGGATGCGCAACAATTCGGCGAACAACGGCGACGAGTCGGACGACATCGGAAGGCTTCCACGGGCTGGCGGGCTGACTGCAGACAGCTTACACCCGCATCGCCGTGGCCGGCTGTCCCGACGCGCCGTTACAGCGAGTTCACCGTATGGCCGCCGTCGACCACGATGTTGGCGCCGGTCATGAAGGCACCGGCATCGGATGCCAGCAGCAGCAGCGCACCGTCCAGTTCGGCCGGCTTGCCCAGGCGCCGCTGCGGCACGCGATCGATCAGGCGCTTGCCGGCGGCCGTCTGCCAGAACGCCTGATTCATTTCGGTCTCGATGTAGCCCGGTGAGATGGCATTGACCTGGATGCCGTAGCGCGCCCAGTCCATCGCCAGCGCGCGCGTCAAATGCAGCAGGCCGGCCTTGGCGGCATTGTACGGCGCCACCTGGCCGATGGTGCGCAATCCCAGGATCGAGGCGATGTTGACGATCCGCCCGCCGCGTTTGGCCGCCACCATGCGCTGCGCCGCCGTCTGGGCCACCAGCCAGGCGCCCCGCAGGTTGGTGTTGACGACTTCATCCCAGTCGGCCTCGGGCATCTCCAGCGCCGGTTTCACGATCGAAATGCCGGCGTTGTTGACCACAATATCGATCGGCCCGAGCGCCGCCTCGGCGGCATCGTAGCCGGCCCGGATCGACTCGCTAGACATCACGTCCATGGCGACGGCGGCCGCCTTGCGGCCGGCACCGTGCAGTTCACCCACCAGCGACTCCAGCCGCTCGCGTCGCCGCGCCGTGACGCCGACCGCCGCGCCGTGCGCCGCCAGGGTGCGCGCGAAGTGCAGGCCCAGCCCCGACGAGGCGCCCGTCACCAGCGCCACCTTGCCGCTCAGATCGAATATCTTGGACATGCGCTCCCTGCCCCTGTTTCATGCCGCCCGTCGGGGCGCCGTTATAGGCGCCCTTTACATTCCGGCAAGCCCAAGCGGGAGGCACCATGGATCTCGGACTGAAGGGAGCGCGCGTGCTGGTCACCGGTGGCACCAGGAGCATCGGCCGCGCCATTGTGGCGTGTTTCCTGGCCGAGGGCGCCACTGTCGGCTTCTGCGCCCGCGAGGCGGCACTGGTGAAGCAACGTGAAGCCGAATGGCGGGCCGACGGCGCCAAGGTGACCGGCACGGCGCTGGACGTCACCGACGAGGCGGCGTTGAAGGCGTGGATCGATGGCTTTGCGGCAGCGCACGGTGGCGTCGACCACGTGGTCGCCAATGTCAGTGCACTGGGCATCGAGGATACGCCCGAGGCATGGCGGCGCAGCATCGAGGTCGACCTGGTCTCGACGGTCAACGCGCTGCGCCTTGCGCGCGGTCAGCTGGAAAGGAGCGCGCCGGGCGGCTCGATCACCGTCATCGGCACGGTGTCACTCGTCGAGGTCGCTGGCCCGACCCAGCCCTACCGCTCGGTGAAGGCAGCCCTGGTGCCGCTGGTGAAGTCGCTGGCTGTCGACCTGGCGCCCAAGGGCATCCGCGTCAACATGGTGTCGCCCGGCACCATCCTGGAGGACGGCAACGCCTGGGGGCGCCAGCGCGATGCCGGCTCCGAGCGCTACCAGCGCATGCTGGCCCGCAATCCCAGCGGTCGCATGGGCCGGCCGGACGAGGTGGCCGACGCGGTCGTTTACCTCGCGAGCCGCCGCGCCAGCTTCGTCACCGGCATCAACTTCATCGTCGACGGCGCGATCACCGCCAGGGTCCAGTACTAGGAGATGCCCTGCGTTCCGGCTGCGGCGAGCGGCTATCGTCTCGTCCCGTCGACGGACAGCGTCGCCGCATGACCATCCCGCCCCGCTCCACCACCGACTGGCCACTGGTCTGGCTGCTGGTGCTGGTCGGCTTCGCGGTCGCGGCCCTGGTCGGCAAGGTACCGCCATCGCTGCCGGCGATTCGCGGCGAACTCGACATGAGCCTGCGCACCGCCGGCTGGTTCGTGTCGCTGGTCAACCTCATGACGGCGCTGGCCGGCACCCTGGTGGCGTTGGCGGGCGACCGCATCGGCCATCGTCGCCTCGTCGCGGCCGGGCTCGCGGCGGGCGCGCTGGCCAGCGCCGGCGGCGCCATGACCGCGTCGGCCGCGACCCTGTTCGTCTGCCGCGGCATCGAAGGGCTGAGCTTCCTGGCGGTGGCGGTGTCGGTGCCGTCGCTGATCCTGCGGGTCAGCACCGCCGGTGACACGCGGCAGGCAATGGCGTTGTGGGGCATCTACCTGCCCGGTGGTGCCGGCCTGATGGCGTTGGCCTCGGCCGGCCTGCTGCCGACATGGGGCTGGCGCGGCGTGTGGTGGACCTCGGCCGCGGTACTGGTGCTGGCGGCGCTGGCCCTGCTGCGCTCGTCAGCCGGGCGCGGCGCCAACGCCGTGGCATCCAGCGGTGGCCGCTCGCTGGGCCGCGACATGGTCGAGGCCGCATCGTCGCCCGGTCCGCTCGCCATCGGCGCCTGCTTCGGCTTCTATTCGGTCAGCTGGTTCTCGATGATCGGCTTCCTGCC
>JAHCJT010000119.1 GCA_026126245.1 Alphaproteobacteria bacterium | reverse complement strand
CGCCCGGGGAATTGGTCTCGACGGCCGCATCGGCCGCAAGTTTCTGCATCCCGGCCCGGGCTATGGCGGATCCTGCTTCCCCAAGGACACGCTGGCGCTGGCCTACACCGCCCGCGAGGCCGGCTCGCCGATCACCATCGTCGAGCAGGTCATCCAGGTGAACAGCGATCGCAAGAAGAAGATGGCACAGCGAGTCATCGACGCCTGCGGCGGATCGGTCGCGGGCAAGACGATCGGTGTCCTGGGGCTGGCCTTCAAGCCCAACACCGACGACATGCGCGATGCGCCGTCGCTCGACATCCTGCCGGCGTTGCGCGCCGCCGGCGCGAAGATCCAGGCCTATGACCCGGCGGCCATGACCGAAGCGGCGCGGCTGCTCAACGGCATCGATTACAAGGAAAACGCCTACGAAGCGGCAAAAGGCGCCGACTGTCTGGTGGTGCTGACGGAATGGACCCAGTTCCGCGCCCTCGATCCGGCGCGCCTGAAGCAGGCGCTGCGCGCGCCCATCGTGGTCGACTTGCGCAATATCTTCAGCCCGGAAGAGATGCGTGGCCTGGGATTCACCTATGAATGTGTCGGTCGGCCACAGCCGCGCCACAGTGCTTGAGCATGGCGACTGGTCAGGGTCTGGCTTCTTCGGAGGATGCACGCAGCATGTCCGCCCACCGCTTCGATCCGACGATCCTGCGCGAGTACGATATCCGCGGCATTGTCGGCAAAACGCTGCACGCCGCCGACGCGCGCGCTATCGGCCGGGCATTCGGCACTCTGGTCGTGCGCGGCGGCGGCCGGAAGGTCGTGCTGGGCTATGACGGTCGGCTGAGTTCGCCCGAGCTGCAGGAGGCCTGCGTCGCGGGCTTGCGCGCGGCGGGGGCTGACGTGGTGCGCATCGGCCTGTGCGCCACGCCGATGCTGTACTTCGCGGTCTACGAATTGGCCGCCGATGGCGGCATCATGATCACGGGATCGCACAACCCGCCCGACTACAACGGCTTCAAAATGATGATCGGCAAGAAGCCGTTCTACGGTGCCGACATCCAGACGCTGGGACGCATGTCGCAGAACGGTGACGTTGCGACGGGCGAGGGCAATCTCGTCGAGCAGTCGATCAAGCAAGCCTACGTGGCGCGCGTCGTGCGCGACATACGCCAGGGCCGCAAGCTGAAGGTGGTATGGGACACCGGCCACGGCGCCGTCGGCATCTCGATCCGTGACGTGGTCGGGCGGCTGCCGGGCGAGCACACCATCCTGTACGAGCGGGTCGACGGCACCTTCCCGGCGCACCATCCCGACCCGACGGTCGAGCACAACCTGGACGACCTGAAGCAGGAAGTGCTCAAGCGCGGCGCCGATCTCGGCATCGCCTTCGATGGTGACGGCGATCGCATCGGCGCCGTCGACGGCAAGGGCAGGGTGCTGTGGGGCGACCAGCTGCTGGCGATCTGGGCACGCGACGTGCTCAAGGAACGCCCGGGTGCCACCATCATCGCCGATGTGAAGGCCAGCCAGGTCCTGTTCGATGAGATCGCGGCTGCCGGCGGCAAGCCGCTGATGTGGAAGACCGGCCATTCGCTGATCAAGGTCAAGATGGCCGAACTGGGTTCGCCGCTGGCCGGCGAAATGAGCGGCCATGTGTTCTTTGCCGACCGCTGGTACGGCTTCGACGACGCGCTGTATGCCGGCGTGCGGCTGCTGGATGTCGTCGCCACTTCGCCGAAGTCGCTGGCGCAAATGCGCGACGAGCTGCCGCAGCCGGTCAACACGCCGGAGCTGCGTTTCGACTGCCCCGAGGAGCGCAAGTTCAAGGTCGTCGACGAGGTCAAGGCGCGCCTGCAGGCGTCGGGCGCGACGTTCTCCGACATCGACGGCGTACGCGTTTCGACATCCGACGGCTGGTGGTTGCTGCGCGCGTCCAACACCCAGGCGGTGCTGGTGGCCCGTTGCGAGGCACGTGATGCCGCCGGTCTCGACCGCCTGAAGGCCGCCGTCAGGACGGCACTGGCAGCCAGCGGCGTGGAGATGCCGGACAAGCCGTCGGCCGGGCACTAGCGCCCGGCCGCTCACCCATCGCTCCGACGGCGTGGCCATCTTCGGCCTGCGCCGGCGATGCAACGCCGGGGGAGGCATGCGCTTCTTCTTCTACGGCACCCTGATGGATCGCGACGTGCTGGCCCGCGTCCTTGGCCGGCCTGTTGCCGCCGCTGCCCTGAAGCCAGCCATCCTGCGCGGTTGGCGGCGCACGGGAATCCAGGGAGCGTCCTATCCCATCGTCGTGCGCGACAAGGCCGGCCATGTCGAGGGGATGACGCTGGACCGCGTTTCCGAGCCCGAGGCCGCGCGGCTGGCGGCGTATGAGGGTCCGCGATACAGCCTCGTGCGGCTGTTTGCCGATTATCCCGGAGTCGGGCCACGTGCCGTCTTTGTTTTCCAGCCGCGGTATGGCGCGTTCACGGCGACCGGTGAGGACTGGTCGTTGTCCGCCTGGCAGGCGCTGCATAAGGAGCGATTCCTGGCAGCGTTGGGCCGCCGCGATGGTGGCGGCACGGCCGGAACGGCCGAACAGAGCTAACGCGAAGCGATCAGCTCGCGCGATCTTCGGCCTGGATGTGCGTGCAGAAGAACAATCGGGCCGACCGCAGGCTGCGGCAGCCGCGCGCGGCGTCGTTTTCATCGAGGTTCGTCAGCCGGGCACGGTAGGTGATCTGCCCCCGAGTGCCCTTGAGTGCCTCGACGCTGGGCTTGGCCTCGTCGCGCAGGTCGGGCAGGCGGGCGAGGGCCGTCCGCAGGGCTGCGTCGGCTGCTTTCCGCGAAGTGAAGGGGCCGCCAAGCTGAATGGCCCAGCCGCCGGGTGCGTCGCCGGCCTGGCTGCCTTGAGGCGACGGTGCGCGGGCCATCGCCACCGCCGGCGCTTGACCAGCCGGCGCGGCATCGGTGACGAGATCCGAGATCGTCCGGGTTGTCGTCGAGCTGCCGGCCGGGGGATGGTAGGCGCGAGCCACTTGTCGCTGCGGCTCCGCCGGCGGCGGTCCCGGGGTGAAATTGACCGCCGCGTACTTTGCCGAGGGCGGCGCGGCTGGCCGCTGCCAAGCCGGCAGGCCCAGGGCCCGCGCCCGTTCGAAGCCGCGGTTCATCATGTCGGCCATCACATCGTCGCGCTCGCCGACACTGCTGCCGCCGAGCACCACACCGATCAGACGGCGGTTGTCGCGGATAGCCGACATCACGAGATTGAAGCCGGAGGCGTTGATATAGCCGGTCTTGATGCCATCGGCGCCGGGATAGATGGCCAGCATCCGGTTGTGGTTGGTCAACATCTGGCGGCCGTATGGCCATGCCTTGGTGGCGAACAGCGGGTAGTAGTGCGGGAAGTCGCGCATCAGCGCTTGCGCCAGCCGCGCGAGGTCGCGCGCCGTCGTGACCTGGTCGGTGGCCGGCAGGCCCGACGCATTGCGGAAGACCGTGCTCGACATCCCGAGCTGGCGTGCTTTCTGCGTCATCAGCGCGGCAAAGGCGTATTCATCGCCGGCGATCGCCTCGGCTAGCACCACGGCGGCGTCATTGGCCGAACGGGTGATCAGGCCCATGATCGCGTCGCGCACCATCAGCGTGCCGCCGACCGGGGCGCCCATCTTGGAGGGCTGGACCCCGCCTGCCCGGGCCGACACCGGGATACGGTCGCCCAGTCGCAACTGGCCGGCATCCAGGGCGGCGAACGTCAGATAGAGCGTCATGATCTTGGTTAGAGAGGCGGGGTGCCGCAGCTCATCGGCGGCATGGCCCTCCAGTTCCCGACCGCTTTCGGCATCAATCAGGAACATGGCGTCGCGGCCGACAACGCCGGGGTTGGCGGCGACAGGCGCCGCGGTGGTGCGACGCGGCAATGCACGTTTGCCGTACGGTTTGGACGAGGTGACGCTCGGGCGCCCCGAGGACCGATACTGGGCCTCAGCCGGCGACGACGGCGCGACCAGAACAATGACAAGAACCAGTGCCGCCGCCAGCGACAGCCAACCAGCCCGCGCAGAGTATGGCACCACCATGAGCGTACAACCCGCAACTACTGAAAACGGAACGCCGACAACGCTTTAGGCGCCAGAGTTAAGCAAGTTAAAATAAACGCCGTTGCGTCGCAACAGGGAAGTCGGCAGGCCGGTGGACTGCCGCTTTTCGGACCAAAAGGCCACGCAGAGTTCAGTGCTGCCTGGGTTTGGAGACAGGGATGGTCAAAGGGATCGTCAGGTTCGCCGTTTTCGCTGCCGTCGCGGTCGGAGCGCCGCAACTGGCGGCTGCCCAGACTCGACTTGAGCCCAAGATCGACGATCCGCTGACGCGCAGCTTCTACTGGTTTCGCTATGTCGCCGGCGCCGATATCCGGGAGCGTTGCCCGACAGGTCAGCTGAACCACATTCGGCTTGTCTACAACGCCATCTGGAACGAGCACGTCCGTGCCTATGACATTGCCCTGCGAGGCGGTAGCGGCGCCACGATGGTGACCCGCGTGCTGACCAAGCTGGGAGACGTATCGTCGATCGAAGTCCGTGACTGGAACGGGCTGCTCGACCCGTGGCGTGGCAAGCGGGCCGAAGTCCGTTTGTCGGCGTCGGACGTGGCGCGCCTGACGGGGCTGCTGCAGGACAGCGGCGGCTTCGGTCCGCCGCCTGCCGGCCTGGAACTGCCGTCCAACGACTATTGGTGGACGGTCGCCTCTTGCCGCAATGGCCGCTGGGGATTTGCCGCCTACCACTACCCGACCGACAAGTTCGCCCGCGTGCGCTTTGCCCAGGCGCTGTTTGCCGCCGACGGCACGGGCGTTCCCGCGACACTGCCCAAGGACCTGCCGCCGGCCATCTTTCGTGGCGATCGCACGCGCCAATGGCGTCTCGCCGTCGGCCGCGACGGCCTGCGCGACTACTGAGCCGCCGCCGGAGCGCGCCCGCACGGCGCATGAAGATATCGTGATGCCGCGGCGAGGCCCGGAAGTCATTGGGCTGCCGGCCGGATCGCGCTATGATGTTCCAGGGTGCCAGCCGCATCTTTTCGCCGCTGGATGCGATACCCATGTTGCTAGTAGCGTGGTCGGCGAGGTGAGGCATCGGACGATTGATGGCGAGAAGGTGGGGATTGAACGCGTGGCCGGCGGGTCCGGCCATGACCGGGGAGCCGCCGCGGCGGGATGGCGACGGCAACGACGGCGATTCCGGGCGGCCCGGCACCGGCACGGTGACGCTGACCAAGCCCAAGACCAAGAAGCCGTCGATGTACAAGGTTCTGATGCTCAACGACGACTACACGCCGATGGAATTCGTCGTGCACGTGCTGGAGCGTTTCTTCAGCAAGAGCCGCGAAGAAGCGACCCGCATCATGCTGCATGTCCACCAGAAGGGTGTGGGCATATGCGGCGTCTATACCTACGAGGTCGCGGAGACCAAGGTGACGCAGGTCATGGATCTGGCGCGCAAGCACCAGCATCCGCTGCAGTGCACGGTGGAGAAGGAGTGAGGCACCGTCCGGTGCCGGGAGTTGCCAGCGATGTTGTCAAAGAACCTCGAACAGACCCTCCACCGCGCGCTGCGCCTGGCGAATGATCGTCGGCACGAATACGCGACGCTGGAACACCTGCTGCTGTCTTTGCTGGATGATCCGGACGCGATCGGGGTGATGAAGGCGTGCGGGGTCGAGATCGAGCGCCTGCGGCGCGATCTGGGGCGCTACGTCGACAACGAGCTGACCGGGCTCGTGACCGACAGTGTCGGCGATCCGCAGCCCACCGCCGGTTTCCAGCGCGTCGTGCAGCGCGCCGCCATTCACGTTCAATCCTCCGGCCGCGAGGAAGTGACCGGGGCCAACGTGCTGGTGGCAATCTTCTCCGAGCGCGAAAGCCACGCCGTGTACTTCATGCAGCAACAGGGCATGTCGCGGCTGGACGCGGTCAATTTCATCAGCCACGGCATCGCCAAGACGCCCGGCCGCACCGAGTCCCGGCGGGTGCGCGGCGCCGAGGAGGATGCGCCCGGTGCGGAGAAGGTCGTGAAAGATGGTGGCGAGGCCTTACAGGCCTATTGCGTGGACCTCAACCAGAAGGCTCGCGACGGGCGGATCGATCCGCTGATCGGGCGCGAGCTTGAAGTCGAGCGCACGATGCAGATTCTCTGCCGTCGCACCAAGAACAATCCGCTTTACGTCGGCGATCCCGGCGTCGGCAAGACGGCGATCGCCGAGGGGCTGGCGCGGCGCATCGTCGAGGGCAGCGTGCCTGACGTGCTGAAGGGCTGCATCATCTATGCGCTGGACATGGGCGCGTTGCTGGCCGGCACGCGCTACCGCGGTGACTTCGAGGAGCGCCTGAAGGCGGTACTCAACGAGCTGAAGGCGCGCGAGGGCTCGATCCTGTTCATCGACGAGATCCATACGGTGATCGGTGCCGGTGCCACGTCGGGCGGTGCCATGGACGCCTCCAACCTGCTCAAGCCCAGCCTGCAGAGCGGCGATCTGCGGTGCATCGGCTCGACCACCTACAAGGAATACCGCAACCACTTCGAGAAGGACCGGGCGCTGGTGCGCCGCTTCCAGAAGATCGATGTGCCGGAGCCGACCCAGAGCGACGCCATCAAGATCATGGAAGGCCTCAAGCCGGTTTACGAGGAGCACCACAAGGTCAGCTACACCGACGAGGCGGTGAAGGCGGCCGTCGAGCTGTCGGCACGTTACATCAACGACCGAAAGCTGCCGGACAAGGCGATCGACGTCATCGACGAGGTCGGCGCGGCCCAGATGCTCAAGAGTGAGGACCAGCGCAAGAAGATCATCGACGTGGTTGATGTCGAGGAGATCGTCGCCAAGATCGCGCGTATCCCGCCTAAGAGCGTCTCGAAGGACGACACCGAGATGCTGAACCACCTCGAGCGCAATCTGAAGACCGTGGTCTACGGCCAGGACCGCGCCGTCGAGCAGCTCGTCGCCGCCATCAAACTGGCGCGCGCCGGCCTGCGCGCGCCGGAGAAGCCGATCGGCAGCTATCTGCTGGCCGGTCCGACCGGCGTCGGCAAGACCGAGGTCACACGCCAGCTCGCCAAGCTGCTGGGCCTGGAACTGATCCGCTTCGACATGTCGGAGTACATGGAGCGCCACAGCGTGTCGCGCCTGATCGGCGCGCCGCCGGGCTATGTCGGCTTCGACCAGGGCGGCCTGCTGACCGACCAGGTCAATCAGCACCCGCATTGCGTCGTGCTGCTCGACGAGATCGAGAAGGCGCACCCCGACGTCTTCAACGTCCTGCTGCAGATCATGGACTACGGCAAGCTGACCGACCACAACGGCCGCAGCGTCGACTTCCGCAACGTCATCTTGTGCATGACGACCAACGCCGGCGCGGCCGATCTGGCCAAGGCACCGGTCGGCTTCGGCCGCGAGACACGGGCCGACGAGGACGACGACGCGATCAACCGCCTCTTCGCGCCGGAGTTCCGCAACCGGCTCGACGCCACTATCAAGTTCGCCAATCTCGGTCCGGATACGGTCGGGCTGGTGGTCGACAAGTTCATTGCCGAACTGGAAGGCCAGCTGGCCGATCGCCGGGTGCTGTTCGAGCTGACCGACGAGGCGCGCAAGTGGCTGGGTACGCGCGGCTATGACCGCCTCTACGGCGCGCGGCCGCTGGCGCGGATCATCCAGGAGCACGTCAAGAAGCCGCTGGCCGACGAGATCCTGTTCGGGCGCCTCAAGGACGGGGGCGTGGTGAAGATCCGGGTCGAGGACGACAAGCTGGTCTTCGACTTCCCGCCGCCGGCCACGGAGAAGCCACCCGCACCGCCCGAATCGGCGATGGTCGACTGACAGCGCCCGTCAGCGGAGGTGTCGGGCGATGGCGGCCGCGCCGGTGCGAAACGACGAGCTCGTCCTGCTCGAGACGTTCCATGACCCGACCCAAGCGCACATGGCCCGCGGGCTGCTGGACACCAACGGCATTCCGTCGGTGATGATCGATGTCGCCATGGCCGGCAGCGGTCTTGGCGGCGTGGTCGGTGGCGTCAAGCTCAAGGTGCGGGCGGCCGATCTGGCGTCGGCGAAGGCGCTGCTCGCCGATCCCATGGCCTTCGAGGACATGGACTGGAGCGACCAGGACTGGTGAGATCGGCGCCGGCCGACGGCGCTATCCGTCGCCCTCCTTGCGGAACGGCGAATATTCCTGCAGCGCCGCGAGATTGGCCTCGATCGCCGGCCGCTCTTCGTCGAGGAAGCGTTTAACGGCATCGCGGAAGCGCGGCTCGGCGATCCAGTGTGCCGAATACGTGGCGGTCGGCAGGTAGCCGCGCTGGATCTTGTGCTCGCCCTGGGCGCCGGCCTCGACCCGGGCCAACCGATGCGCGATGGCGTAGTCGATGGCCTGGTAGTAGCAGGCCTCGAAGTGCAGGAAATTGTAACTCTCGACGCAGCCCCAATTGCGCCCGAACAGCGCATCGTCGCCGCGCAGATTGAGGGCACCGCCGACCAGCTTTCCGTCGGCCTCGGCGACAATCAGCACAACGCGTTCGGCCAGCGAGGCGCCGAGGCAATGGAAAAACTCGCGATTCAGATAGGGGCTACCCCATTTGCGGTCGGCCGTGTCCATGTAGAAGGAAAAGAAGGCGTCCCAGTGCCGCGATGTGATCTCGGCACCGGTCAGGGGATAGAGGCGCAGACCGGCCCGCGTGACGGCGGCGCGTTCCTTGCGGATCGCCTTACGCTTGCGCGAGTTCAGCGCCGCCAGAAAGTCGTCGAACGTGGCATAGCCCTGGTTGTGCCAATGGTACTGGCGCCCGAGCCGGCGCAGGAAGCCGTGTTCGGCGAGGCGATGCCATTGTGATTCCGGACAGAACGTGACGTGGATCGACGAAATGCGGTTCTCGCTGGCGATGCGGACCATGGCCTCGGCCAGCACGTCGAAGACGCCGTCGGCGTAGGGCCCGGGACGCAGCAGGATCCGGGGGCCGGGCACCGGCGTGAACGGCGCCGCGACCTGCAGCTTGGGATAGTAGCGGCCACCGGCGCGCTCGAGCGCATGCGCCCAGCCATGGTCGAAGACGTACTCGCCCTGAGAATGGCTCTTGAGGAACATCGGCACGACACCCAGCGTCATGCCGCTCTGCTGGTCGGTGGCGACGAGGTATTGCGGCTGCCAGCCCGTGCGGCGACCGAGGCACCGGCTGTCCTCCAGCGCCTTCAGGAACGCGTGGCTGAGAAACGGATTGCCTGCCGCTTCGGGTGCCAGGGCGCAGGCATCCCACTCGGCGGCCGGCACCTTGCCGATGCTGTCGACCACTTGGATGTTGATCAGTGTCTCTTGTCCATCCATTTCGGGAACCGATCCCGTTCACCTTGATGCCAGATCCGGGCCAACGCGCGACCGGGGCTGCAGCACCGCAGCAATCTTGGGCAGCCTAGCAGATCGGGGACGTCGGTGGCCTCCATGTTGTAATGAGCCGTCGCTGCCTCCAACCCCTGAACGACCGCATGGCTCTTCCACCGCCGACTTGTCGCTGCGTTGGGGTCGCCAAGGAGTCGGTTTCGCATCGAATCGCCTGTCGCGCGGTCGACCTTGCGGCTGGCGGTGAATCCGAGCCTCCCCGGGCAGCCACCGGCGGGAAGGTGGGATCACAACGCCCCTGTCTAGCCGGCGCGGGGCGAACCAGATCGTAAAATGGGGTAGGCTTGGCTCTTAACGACTGGATTGCCCGCGGCGGGGTGGCCGGAAGGCCGCGACACGGGCTGCTGGGTAGCCCCCGTGCCTTGGCAGCAGGGTGGCGGACCTTGTCGATTTTTCGGTCATCAATGGTTCGTTCGGCCGCAAAAAGTTTGACGGTGTATCGAGGCCGCGAGACACTTGTCCGCCCGCGTGTGGCTTGCAAGCGCGGGTCGAGGCGTCGGAGATGGCATGGCGGACGTGCGCGCAGGCGAGGGCGAGGCGTCGGCGGCGAAGCATTCGGGTAATCTGACGGCGCTGCCCATTGGCCACAGCTTGGGCAAGTACGAACTGCTGGAAATCCTCGGCCAGGGCAGTTTCGGGATCACCTATCTGGCCCGAGATTCGCTGCTCGGCCGGCGAGTCGCGATCAAGGAATATTTGCCGACATCGCTGGCCGTTCGCCAGGGCGGGACGCGGGTCTTGCCGCGCGCCACCGAAGTGGCGAGCGACTTCATTTGGGGACGGGAGCGCTTCCTCGACGAGGCGCGTACGCTGGTCAAGCTGGAGAGTGTGCCGGCAATCGTGCGCGTGATCGACTACCTTGAGGCCAACGGCACGGCCTACATGGTGATGGCGCTGTTGACGGGCGAGCTTCTGGAGGCGCGGCTGAGACGCGACAAGACGCTGCCTCAGCCCGAAATTGACCGGCTAGTGTACCCGTTGCTCGACGGTTTGGAGCAAGTTCACGCGGCGGGTTTCCTTCATCGCGATATCAAACCGGGAAACATTATTCTCGATCCGCGCGGTGGTGCCACGTTGATCGACTTCGGCGCGGCGCGCGCGGCCATGGCCGACCGGACCAAGGCAATGACGGCGATCTATACGCCGGCCTATGCCGCGGTTGAGCAGTTCACGTCGGCCAAGCAGGGGCCGTGGACCGACATCTACGCGTTGTCCGCCACGCTCTATCACTGCGTTGCCGGCACACCGCCGCCCGGCGCCCTGGATCGCATGCTGGAGGATACGCTGGTGCCGGCTGCGACGGCGGCCCGCGGGAAGTACGGGCGCGGCCTGCTGACTGCGATCGACGTCGGCCTTCGCGTACGCATGCAGGATCGGCCGCCAACCATCGAGGCATGGCGGTCAGTCTTCATGACCGGCGCGGTACCGGTGCACGGCAGCAACACGCGAGACATGGGCGTAGACCAGGCACATGCGACGCGCGGGGTCGCCGACGACGGCGCCGCCGTCGTCGCTTCGGCCGGGACGCCGCGTCGACAGCCGCCGGGGCTCGCGGGCGCGCAGTCTGCGCCGGGACCGCGGGCGGAGCCGGCAGTGGTGGTGGCGCAACGGCCGAAATGGGCATGGCTAGCGGCAGCGGCAGTGGTTGTCATGCTGGGCGCCGGCGGCGGCTACCTCACCTTGGGGCCGGCGTCGGCGCCTGGTCCGACGACTCCCACCGTGGCTGCGGATCAATTGCGCCGCGACGCCGAGCTCGACGCCAAACGCCAGGCTGAGGAAGAAACTCGCCGCAAGGCGACAGAAGAGGCCGAACGCCGCCGCCAAGCCGAGTTGGAGGCACAACGCAAAGCTGATGAAGAGCGCCAGCGCCAGGCCGAGGCGCGGCGCCAGGAGGAAGACGTGCGCCGCAAGGCGGCGGAAGAGGCGGAACGCCGGCGGCAGGCTGAGCTCGAGGCGCAACGCAAAGCGGAGGACGAACGCCTTCGCCAGGCTGAAGCGGAGGCCAGGCGCGCGGCAGAAGAGGGGCGGCGAATCGCAGAGGAGAAGGCAAAGGCCGAGGCGGCGCGGCGCGAAGACGAAGCGCGCCGGCAGGCTGAGGCGGAGAAGGCGCGGCAGGAAGCGGCGCGGCACAAGGCGGAAGACGACGCCCGGCGCCAGGCCGAAGAGGAGCGGCAACGCGCGGCGGCGGCCGAGGCCCGGCGCAAGGGAGAGGAGGTTCAACGCGCAGAGGAGGCGCAGCGCGCCAAGGCCGAGGCCGAGCGCAAGAAAGCCGAAGAGGACAGAGCGCGCGCCGAAACCGAGGCCAAGCGCACCGCCGAAACGACGGAAGCCGGTCTGCGACTGGGCGAAACCGAGCGCAAGCGCGTACAGGCCGGGCTGACAGCGCGTGGCTTCGACGCCGGCACGCCCGACGGCAGTTTCGGACCGCGCACGCGGCAGATGATCTCAGCTTATCAGCGTAGCCGCGGCGAGACCGTGACCGGCTACCTGACCCAGGTGCAGTACACGGCGCTCGTGCGTGAGGGCGAAAAGGCCTTGACGAAGCTTGAAGAGGAGCGCGCCGCGGCAGAGGCCAAACGCAAGGAGGAAGAGGAACGGAAGAACAACAGTCAGCCGTCGACGCCGGCCGCGGTTGGTGTCGACGGCGCATGGTCGAGCACGCTTGCCTGTACCGCCCGGAACCCGCGCTCGATGCGGCTCCAGCTGGACAACGGGCGCGGTGCGTACAATCAGTTCGGCGTCAACGCGAAGGTTCGGGTCGACGGCAACGTAATCGTGGTCGACGTAATTGACAGCCAGGGCGGACGCGAGCTGATTGGCACGCTCAGAGGCGCGATCGCCGGTTCTTCGGGCAGCGCCTCGGGAACACTGAACACAAGTGGCGGCGGCGGACCCGGTCCCATGACCTGCGTGCTGACCATCGCGCGCGGCGACGTTGCACCGCCGCCGGCGGCCTCGCTGGCGGCGCAGCCGGCGGTGGCGCCGCAGCCGACAGCGGCCGCCACTCAGCAACCAGCCGATAGCGCCGACGGCTCCTGGTCGGGCAGCATCACCTGCGTGAATTGGAAGATTCCGATCAGCAAGTTTGCTGTTGTCAATGGTCGTGGCAACTACAAGGACAGCACGGTGACCATGGCCTTGACCATCGACGGCACCGCCGTGTCGGCCAACATGTCGCTCGATTTGTCGCTGTACATGAACCTGCACGGCGGCATGCGTCCCTCAGAGGGCAAGATCACCGGACAGCGCACGGGCGCCTCGCTGACGGCGCGCGGCATGATCGGCGGCGGTGCGGCCGCCCAGTACTCGGGTAACATGGATTGCCTGATGTCGCTGACCCGGCAGTGACGGCCGAGCAATGCCGCCAATCACGGAGCGCCGCGAACCTGCGCCGGTACGCCATGGCCGTGACCTGCGTCGCGCATTCTTGCACTTTAAGAAAAAAACGGATCGGCGCCGGTACTGAACTGAACGACTCCCCGGGGCGACCGGGAAGCTCGCCGTGGCCGGCGTTGGGATGGGGGAGGGGGCGTCGGCATGCCCCACGGGTCGCCGGCTCAAGAGAACTACGCGCGCTCTAGGCCGCTAAAAACGCCGAACACCGATCCGTTGTTGCAAAGGTCGCTTCCGGTCCGGCGCGGAACGCCGGACCGGAAGCCGGATTGGCATCAGTTAGAGGGGCCAATCTCGAGAAGGTCTAGGACCTACTTCTTCTTCTTCGCGGCCTTCTTCTTCGCCGGGGCCTTCTTGGCGGCTTTCTTCTTCGCAGCCATGATTTCTCTCCTTAGTTGCACATGGGATCACGACCGCCGGATCCCGGGTTGACGCTTGGCCATTCTACGCCACTACGCCTACTCATTCGCCGCGCGGTAAACCACGCGGTCGCGTTCAACTGCAGCCACTCGTCGAACCACAGGTCGTGCACTTCAAGCACGTTCCGTTGCGGACGAGGGTGAAGTTGCCGCATTCGGTACACGCGTCACCCTCGAAGCCCTTGAGCCGGGCCTCCAGGACCCGCTCGAGCTTGTCGGGGACGGCGTGGGCCGTCGCGGCGCTGAGGACGACCGCCCCGCCGCCGGAGGCGGCGAGGACGACGGTCTGATCGTCCATCAGTCCTGGGGGCGGGGCCGCCATGGTCGCGGCGATCGCCGCGTCGTCGATGGCGGCGCCGTTGGCACCGGCCTGCTGGCCGTTGCCGCGCCCGCTGAGCACGTAAAGATTGCTGCGCATGAAGCCGACGCTGGCCAGCGGATTGGCCACGGACGCGGCTGCTTCTGGCCCGAGCGCGGTCTGGGCCTCGCCGCCGCCGACCGTGTCGACGCGCAGGTCGTTCGGTCCGACATGCGCCAGATCCGTGCGAGCGAGATAGGAAACCGCCAGCTCCCGGAAGATGTAGTCGAGCACCGAGGTCGCCATCTTGATGGCGTCATTGCCTTCGACCATTCCCGACGGCTCGAAGCGCGTGAAGGTGAACGCCTCGACGAATTCCTCCAGCGGCACGCCGTACTGCAGGCCGATCGAGATGGCGATGGCGAAGTTGTTCATCAGGCTGCGGAAGGCGGCGCCCTCCTTGTGCATGTCGATGAACACTTCGCCGAGGTGACCGTCGGCATATTCGCCGGTCCGCAGGTAGACCTTGTGGCCGCCGACGAT
>JAHCJT010000118.1 GCA_026126245.1 Alphaproteobacteria bacterium | reverse complement strand
GCGTCGTGGTGCTGCACATTGCAGCGATGCACGTCGCGGGTTCGAACAACCCGATCGGCATCGACCCGAAGGGGCCGCAGGACACGCTGCCGTTCAGCCCCTACTACGTCACCAAGGACGGGCTCGCGGTCGTCGTCTTCCTGATTTTCTACGCCGGCTTCGTGTTCTTCGCGCCGGACTTCTTCGGCGAGGTGGACAACTACATCCCCGCCAATCCGCTGCAGACGCCACCGCACATCGTGCCGGAATGGTACTTCCTGCCGTACTACGCCATCCTGCGCGGCATCCCCGACAAGCTGGGTGGCGTCATCGCGATGTTCGGCTCGATCTTCGTGCTGTTCCTGCTGCCGTGGCTCGATACCGCCAAGGTGCGCTCGTCGCGCTTCCGGCCGATCTACAAGTGGTTCTTCTGGGTGTTCGTGATCGACGCCGTCATCCTCGGCTGGGTCGGCGGCAACCCGGCGGATGCCGAGCTGGCCATCGGCGGTCTGCACATTCCGCTGGTGTGGATCGGGCGGCTGGGCACGGCCTACTGGTTCTTCCACTTCCTGATCCTGCTGCCGATCCTCGGCAAGATCGAGCGACCATTACCCTTGCCCGCCAGCATCGCCGAGTCGGTGCTCAAGCCGGCCGCGGCCAGGTAAGGGGGACCGTACGATGCGCAAGCTGATCGCCACAGGCGCTCTCGTCCTGCCGCTGCTGGCCGCGCCGGCGGCCCTCGCGCCGGTTCTCGCTGAATCCGGCGGCGGCCCGGCCCTGCTGCCGGCCCGGTTCTCCTTCGAGGGACCGTTCGGCACGTATGACCGCGCCGCCGCGCAACGCGGCTTCCACGTCTACAAGGAGGTCTGCTCCGCCTGCCACTCCCTGTCGCTGCTGTCGTATCGCAACCTCATGGACCTCGGCCTGAGCGAGGCGGCGGTCAAGGGCATTGCCGCCAGCGTGCAGATCGAAGACGTGAACGACAAGGGCGAGAAGATCGAGCGGCAGGGCAAGCCGTCGGACCGCTTCAGGAAGCCGTTCCCGAACGAGGCCGCCGCTGCCGCGGCCAATGGCGGCGCCGCGCCGCCCGACCTCAGCCTGATCATCAAGGCGCGGCCCAACGGCCCGCGTTACGTCTTCTCGCTGCTGCAGGGCTACGTCGAGTTCGACAAGCTGTCGGACAAGGAGAAGGCCGAGTTCGGCCTCGCCAAGGACTACAAGCTCGAGGACGGCAAGCACTTCAACAAGTACTTCCATCCCGGCGAGCAGGGCTACAAGATCAACATGGCCAAGCCGCTGAACGACGACGCGGTCCAGTTCAAGGACGGCAGCAAGACCGACGTGCCGTCGATGGCCCGCGACGTGGTGACGTTCCTGGCCTGGGCGGCCGATCCCAAGATGGAAGACCGCAAGCGCACGGGGGTGCGCGTGGTGCTGTTCCTGCTGATCTTCGCCGGCCTGATGTACGCCGTGAAACGCAAGGTCTGGGCCGACGCGCATTGAGCGTCGCCGGCGCGACGCATCGTCCGCGAAGGCCGCCCCGACCGGGCGGCCTTCGTCGTTTGTGGGTCGGACGGGGAGACAGACGATGGCCGAATATACGTTGTGGTGCTTCGCGCAGTCCGGCAACGCCTACAAGGTGGCCCTGATGCTCAACCTGTGCGACGCTGACTGGACGCCGCGCTTCGTCGACTATTTCGGCGGCGAGACCCGCACGCCCGCCTATCGCGCCGTCAACGTCATGGGCGAGGTGCCGGTGCTGGAGCACCGCGATACCCGTCTGACGCAATCGGGCGTCATCCTCGACTACCTCGCCACCGGGCTGGGCAAGTTCGCGCCGCACAGCGCCGCCGAGCGGCGCGAGGTGCTGCGCTGGCTGCTGTTCGACAACCACAAGCTCACCAGCTACACGGCCACCTATCGCTTCCTGCGTAACTGGGTCGATGGGCCGGAGCCGGCCGTGATGAGCTTCATGGAACAGCGCATGAAGGGCGCCTGGGCCATTCTCGAGGCCCACCTGACAACCCGCCGGTTCGCCATCGGCGATCGCCCGACAATCGCCGACCTGTCGATGTGCGGCTATCTCTACTGGCCGCAGGAAATCGGCATCGATATGGCGACCTATCCCGCCATCACGCGCTGGCTGGACGACATCAGGGCGCTGCCCGGCTGGGCGCCCCCCTACACGCTGATGCCGGGCCATCCGTTGCCGGCCCGCAAGGGCTGATCGATCGCGGGCGCGGTTGACGGACGCGACGCGCCCGCTATGGTCCGCCGTCTTCGAGAGGGAGAAGTCATGAACGCCGCCGAACTGAGGCAGGAAATCGACACCGCCTGGGACAACCGCGACACCATCAACAGCAAGACCAAGGGCAAGGTGCGCGACGCCGTCGAGGCGGCGATCGCCGGTCTCGACGACGGCACGTTCCGCACCGCCGAGAAGGTCGGCGGCGAGTGGCTGGTCAACCAGTGGCTGAAGAAGGCGGTGCTGCTCTCCTTCCGCCTCTACGACAGCGTGCCGATGGACGGCGGCGCGGTCTTCCCGGGAGTCGGCGCCGCGCCGTGGTACGACAAGGTGCCGCTGAAGACGGCGGGCTGGGACGCCGCGCGCTTCGCCAAGGCGGGCTTCCGCGCCGTGCCGGGCTCGGTGGTGCGCCGCGGCTCCTATGTGGCGCCCAACGTCGTGCTGATGCCGAGCTTCGTGAATCTGGGCGCCTATGTCGGTACCGGCACCATGGTCGACACCTGGGCGACCGTCGGATCGTGCGCCCAGATCGGCGCCAACTGCCACCTTTCCGGCGGCGTCGGCATCGGCGGCGTGCTGGAACCGCTGCAGGCCAACCCGGTGATCGTCGAGGACAACTGCTTCATCGGCGCCCGCTCGGAGGTAGTCGAGGGCGTGATCGTCGGCACCGGCTCGGTGCTGTCGATGGGTGTGTTCATCTCGGCCAACACCAGGATCGTCGATCGCGAGACCGGCCAGATCCATGTCGGCAGGGTGCCGCCTTATTCCGTGGTTCATCCGGGCACGATGGGTGGCGGCCCCGATCGCCCTGCCCGCTACTGCGTGATCATCACTAAGACGGTCGACGAGCGCACGCGGTCGAAGACCTCGATCAACGAGCTGCTGCGCGATTGACGCGGGGCGCTGCCGCGTACGACCCTGTCGTCGCGACCACAACCCCTGTCATCCCGGGCGACGCGAGGGATGACGGGCTTCGGTTTCCTCCCATCGTGCCGCCATGCCCGACACCCTTGCCAACACCGCCCTCGATGTCGTCGAACTGACGCGCGCCCTGGTGCGCTGCCCCAGCGTCACGCCGGCCGAGGGCGGGGCGCTGGCACTGCTCGAGGACCGGCTGGCGCCGCTGGGGTTCCGCTGCGAGCGCATGGATTTCAGCGAACCGGGCACGCCGGACATCGCCAACCTCTATGCCCGCATCGGCACCGGCGGGAAGCATTTCTGCTTTGCCGGCCACAGCGACGTGGTGCCGGTCGGCGATCTGTCGTCGTGGACCATCGGTCCCTTCGCCGCCGAGCTGTCGGCCGGCTTCGTCTTCGGCCGCGGCGCCGCCGACATGAAGGGCGCCATCGCAGCCTTCGCCTGCGCCGCCGCCGCCTTCCTGCGCCAGCGCGGGCCGGCGTTCGGCGGCTCGATCAGCCTGCTGATCACCGGCGACGAGGAGGGGCCGGCGATCAACGGCACGGTCAAGATGCTGCGCCGGCTGGCCGAGCGCGGCGAGGCCGTCGACCTGTGCGTCGTCGGCGAGCCGACCTCGTCGAAGCGCTTCGGCGACATGATGAAGATCGGCCGGCGCGGCAGCGTCAACGTCGATCTCGTCGTGCGCGGCATCCAGGGCCACGTCGCCTATCCCGATCGCGTCGACAACCCGATCCATCGGCTGGCGCGTCTGGTCGAGGCGCTGATCGGCACGCCGCTCGATGCCGGCAGCACGCATTTCCAGCCGAGTTCGCTGCAGTTCACCACCATCGACGTCGGCAATCCCGCCACCAATGTCGTACCGGGCGCGGCCCGGGCGCGGTTCAACGTGCGCTTCAACGATCTGTGGACGTCGCAGACCCTGCTGGCGCACCTGCGCCAGCGGCTCGATGCCGCCAACCAGGCGGTCGGCGGCAACGGACTGTACGAGCTGGAGGCGCAGGTCTCCGGCGAGTCGTTCTACACGCCACCCGGCGAGCTGTCCGACCTGATCGCATCGGCCGTGCGCGACGTCACCGGCCTCGAGCCGGAGCTATCGACGACCGGCGGCACGTCCGACGCGCGCTTCATCCGCGCCGCCTGCCCGGTGGTCGAATTCGGGCTGGTCGGCGAGACGATGCACAAGGTCGACGAGAAAAGCGCCGTCGCCGACTTGCTGGCGCTCACCCGCGTTTACCAGCTGATGCTGGAGCGTTACTTCGCCCCGCCGTCAGCCTGAAGCGAGCGAGGCTGTCCGCGGCGCGACGACCGCGCGGGCCCGCGACCGATGCCGGCTTTCACGGTGTCCATTGTCACCGGCGCGTGCTAGCACCGCGCGCCATGAGCGCGGAAAGCCCCTACACCGCCGAGCAGATCGAGGCCGGGCGACGGTTGTTCGCGGCGCCGTGCACGTTCGTGGCCGGCGCGGCGTCGATCGCCTCGCTGCCGCCGTTCGCGGCGCCGGAAATCGCCTTCGCCGGCCGCTCCAATGTCGGCAAGTCGAGCCTGGTCAATGCGCTGACCGGCCGCTCGACCCTGGCGCGCGTGTCGTCCAAGCCCGGCCACACGCGGCAGCTCAACTTCTTCGATCTCGGCGGCCGGCTGATGCTGGTCGATCTGCCGGGCTACGGCTTCGCCCAGGTGTCCAAGAGCCTCAAGCAGAGCTGGCAAGATCTGGCCGTCGCCTATTTGCGCGGCCGGCCGACGCTCAAGCGCATCTGCCTGCTGATCGACGGCCGCCACGGCGTCAAGGACTCCGACCGCGAGACCATGACCAACCTCGACAAGGCGGCCGTGGTCTATCAGCTGGTGCTGACCAAGTGCGATCTCATCAGGCCCGCCGCCGTCGCCCAGGCCATCGCCGCCGCCACCGCCGAGGCGGCCAGGCACGCGGCGGCGCATCCGCAGGTGCACGCGACCAGCAGCGAGACCGGCGCCGGCATCCCCGAACTGCGCGCCGAGCTGGCGACGCTGGTGTAGGGATCTCTGCCCGTCAGCGGCGAGGCAAGGAAAGAGGTCACGCCGCGTCGTGGAAGATCACGCCCAGCGTGAAGCGCTGGCCGCTGCGCACGGTGCTGACGCCGTGGCGCATCGCCGTGCGGTACCAGCCGCGCGTGCCGCGCACCGGCCGTTCGTTGACGGCGAAGATCACCGCCTCGCCCTGGCGCAGGGGCACGACATGGCCGCGCGACTGCATGCGCGGCCGCTGCTCGGTCAGCATGAACTCGCCGCCGGTGAAGTCCGTGCCGGGGTCGCTGAGCAGGATGGCGAGCTGCAGCGGGAACACCAGATCGCCGTAGAGATCGCGATGCAGGCAGTTGTAGTCGCCTGCCTGGTATTTCAGCAGCAGCGGCGTCGGCCGGGTCTGGCCCGCGGCGTGGCAGGTCTTCAGCCAGGCCACCAGGGTGCCGGGAAAGCGCCGCTCGTCGCCGAGCGACCCGGCCCAGCGGTTGGCGATGTCGGCCAGCGGCGGATAGGCCTGCTCGCGCAGCTGCTGCACGAGATCGGGCAGCGGCTGGTCGAAGTAGCGGTACTCGCCCTGGCCGAAGCCGTGGCGCTGCATGACGACGCGGCTGCGGAAACCGTCCTGCCGGTCGTACAGCGCGGCGAGGGCGTGGCAGTCGCCCGACGAGAGGAGGGGAGCGGTGACGGCGAAGCCGTCGGCGTCCAGCGCGCCGGCCACGGCGTGCCAGTCGAGGGATGCCAGCCGGCTGGCGAGCGGCGCAGATCGTGTCGACATGGTGGCGAGCATCGCGCGTGCGGCGCGCATGCGCCATCCGCCATGCGGCCCTGAATCAGGATCAGGCCGCTTGGCGGGGCGGGCGCGCTTGGTTATGGTCCGCCCGGCTTCGCCCTCGCCCGTCGCCGGGTCGGGGGTTTTTTCCGACCAATGAGGACGGGGGCGGCGATGCCCGAACCGATGCAGGAGAGCAGGGAACAGCGGCGGCTGATCCGCATGGCCGAGACGATTTCGCAGGCCCTGCCCTTCATGCGACGTCACTCCGGCGCCAACATCGTCGTCAAGTACGGCGGCCACGCCATGACCGACCCCAAGCTGGGCGACATCTTCGCGCGCGACGTGGTGCTGATGAAGCAGGTCGGCATGAACCCGATCGTCGTGCATGGCGGCGGGCCGCAGATCAACCGCATGCTCGAGCGGGTCGGCATCAAGAGCACCTTCGTGCACGGCCTGCGCGTGACCGACGCCGCCACCATGGAGATCGTCGAGATGGTGCTGGCCGGCGCCATCAACAAGGCGATCGTGGCCGACATCAACGAATGCGGCGGCACCGCCGTCGGCATCTGCGGCAAGGACGGCAACCTGATCCTGGCGCGCAAGGTCACCGAGATGCGCGACCCGCGCACCGGCGAGCTGCTGAAGGTCGACCTGCAGCAGGTCGGCGAGCCGGCGCGCATCAACGTCAAGGTGCTGGAGCAGCTGGCCGACGCCAACGTTATTCCGGTGGTGGCGCCGATCGGCTTCGGCCTCGACGACGAGCTGACCTACAACATCAACGCCGACACCTCGGCCGGGGCCATCGCCGGCGCGATGCGCGCCAAGCGGCTGTGCTTTCTGACCGACGTGCCCGGCGTGCTCGACAAGGACAAGCAGCTGGTCCGCGAGATGAACGTCGATCAGGCGCGCGCCCTAATCGCCGACGGCACCATCTCCGGCGGCATGATCCCCAAGGTCGAGAACTGCATCGACGCCGTCAACGCCGGGGTCGAGGCGGCGGTCATCATGGACGGCCGCGTGCCGCACTGCCTGTTGCTGGAGCTGTTCACCGAATCCGGCATCGGCACGATGGTGAAACGCAAGTAGCGGCGGCCATCTTTCCGGCCGCCGGCGGGCGGCACGGCAATCGCCTGATGCGTGGCGCTCGACCGCCACGGCCTGCGGCCCCCGTGTTGAGCGATGCGGCGGGCATTGCGGCGGCTGTCGGCGGCGTGCGCGCCGGATTGATCCACCGCACGGTTGCCGGCTTGCCGGCCTCGTATGGGTGAGCCATGACCCAGCCGGCCCGAGCCAGGCTCGATCTTGCCACGCTGCGCGCCGTGCCCGGCGGCGTCTGGGCCCTGGGCATCGTCTCGCTGCTGATGGATGCGTCCTCGGAGATGATCCACGCGCTGCTGCCCGTCTACCTGGTGACGGTCATGGGCGCCTCGACGCTCACCGTCGGTATTATCGAGGGCATCGCCGAGGCAACCGCGGCCACGGTCAAGATCTTCTCCGGCGCGATCAGCGACCGGATCGGCAAGCGCAAGCTGCTCGCCGTGATCGGCTACGGCCTGGCGGCGCTGACCAAGCCGCTCTTTCCGCTGGCGCCCGCGATCGGCTGGCTGGTCGCGGCACGCTTCATCGATCGGGTCGGCAAGGGCATCCGCGACGCGCCGCGCGATGCGCTGCTGGCCGATATCAGCCCGGCGCACCTGCGCGGTGCTGCCTTCGGGCTGCGCCAGTCGCTGGATACGGTCGGGGCGCTTGTTGGCCCGCTGCTGGCGATCCTGCTGATGTGGCTGTTCGCCGGCGACATCTCGGCCGTGTTCTGGTGCGCGGTCCTGCCTGCTTTCCTGGCCCTGGCCTTCATGATCTTCGGGGTGCCCGAACCGCAGCGGCCGGCCGGCCGGCGCACCGTCAAGTCGCCGTTGAGCCGCGGCGAACTCGGGCGTCTGGGCGTCGGCTACTGGGCAGTCGTCGCGCTTGCCGTGGTCTTCACGCTGGCGCGTTTCAGCGAGGCGTTCCTGCTGCTCAAGGCGCAGGCGTCGGGTCTGCCCGCCATGCTCGTGCCCGCCGTCATGGTGGTCATGAACTTGGTCTACGCGGCCGCCGCCTATCCCGCCGGGGTGCTGTCCGACTCCGGCGACCGCATGAGGGTCCTGCTGGCCGGGTTGGCGCTGCTGGTCGGCGCCGACCTGGTGCTGGCGCTCGCGTCCGGCGTGCCCGGCGTGATGATCGGCGTCGCCCTGTGGGGGCTGCACATGGGCCTGACGCAGGGCCTGCTGAGTGCGCTCGTCGCCGACCGGGCGCCGGCCGAGCTGCGCGGCACCGCCTTTGGCGTGTACAACCTCCTCACCGGACTGGCCCTGCTGGCGGCCAGCATCATCGCGGGCGCCGTCTGGGCGTGGATCGGCCCACAGGCCACGTTCCTGATGGGCGCCGCCTTCACCGCTGTATCGCTGCTCGGCTTCCTGGCGCTCGCCAGCGGCACGCCGCCGACCGGCGAGGCGGCCGGCTGATCCTTCGGCAAGGCCGGCGCTGCCGTGGCGGACGTGCCGCTGGGCCTCCGGGTCGCCGTAGCCCCGTCGTCATCTTGACGGCTGCCGCAACGCACCATACCTAAGTACCGGAATTCGCTCACGAATGGACCCGATGGCCCTGTTGCCGATATTGGTGGCGCCCGACCCGCGCCTGAAAAAGAAATCCCAGCCGGTGAAGGCGGTTGATGCCGAGATTCGCCAGTTGATGGATGACATGCTGGAGACGATGAAGGCCGCCCCGGGCATCGGGCTGGCGGCGCCGCAGGTCGGCGTGCTCAAGCGCGTCATCGTCCTGGAGATCGAGCGCGAAGAGGTCAACACCGGGCCGCTGTTCATGGCCAATCCCGAGATCATCGACGTCTCCGACGACGACGTCACCTACAACGAGGGCTGCCTGTCGGTGCCGGAGCACTACGCCGACGTGGCACGGCCGGCCAAGGTCAAGGTGCGCTATCTCGATCGCGACAACGAGCGGCGCGAAATGGCCTGCGAGGGCCTGCTGGCGACCTGCGTGCAGCACGAGATCGACCACCTCGACGGCATTCTCTTCATCGACAAGATCTCCGCCCTGAAGCGCTCCATGATCCTGCGCAAGCTGGTCAAGGCGCGGAAGGAGAAGGAGCGCGACGGCGCCGACAAGCCCGACCGGCCCGGCAAGGAAAGCGAGCACGTGGCGCTTTAGCCCCCGCCCGCGACGGTGAGGGAGCGCGCCGATGCCCGGACAGTTCCGGCTGTCATCCCGAGCGCAGCGAGGGATCTTTCGATGCCATCGCACGGGGCGCCGCGTGCCTAAAGATCCCTCGCTGCGCTCGGAATGACAGAGTCTTCCTCCTGCCCCTTCGCGGCACCGCCCCACTTTGTGGCGAGGAAAGCTCAGGCCTTGCGCGTCACGGTGACCTCGACCTCGAGGCCGAGGGCATCGGCAGGCTTGCCTTCCCAGGAGCCCGAGACGGGTGACGCTTGCGCCGGGTCGCGCACGATCGCAACCGGAATCAGCGCGCCGTCGGAGTCGAGTGCGTTGGTCGGATCGAAGTGCGTCCAGCCGGCGCCCGGCAGGTAGATCTGGGCCCAGGCGTGGGTGGCGCCGCCACCCTCGATCACCGGCGCGTCGGCGTCGGCGCCGGCGTCGCGCCCCGGATCGTAGATGTAGCCGCTGACGAAACGGGCGGCGAGCCCCAGGCTGCGCGCGCCTTCCATCATCAGGTAGGCGAAATCGCGGCAAGTGCCGCTGCCGTGCTTCAGCGTCTCGAGCGGCGACTGCGTGCCGTAGGCATCGCGCGCGATGTAGGTGAAGTCGCTGCGGATCGCCGTCGCCATGGCGTGCAGCACGGGCAGTGTCTCGGGCAGTCCCGGCGCCTCGCCGGCAGCGTTCAGGAAGCCCTTGGCCCAGCGATCGACCGCGTGCTCGGGGTCGGGCACGTGGCGTTCCTGCAGGCCGGCGAGGTCGCGGATATCCTCGGCCGAGTAGGCCAGCGGCAGGTGCCGGGCGTGTTCGGCCACCAGGTGCTCGGTGCCCGCGAACGGAAAGCGCTCGACGTCCAGCGTGCTCTCGATCGCCAGCACCTCGGCCGGCTCGGCGAAATCGACCAGCGCGATGCTGTTGCCGAACACGTCGTACTGCCAGACCGTCTGGCTGGGGACCGGCGTGATGCTCAAGGTCGCATCGTGCAGCCGCATCTCGTGACTGTCGCGCGGCCGCAGCATCAGGCGGTGGCGGCCGAAGGTCACGGCACTGGCGTAGCGGTAGGTCGTGGTGTGTCGCAGCAGGAAGTGCATCGCTTGCGGCAGGACTCCATTGCGCGGGCCGGAACGGGCGAGCTGCGGCCAAGACCCGTTCCGCTGTTGCCGCAGCCAGGGCATAACACACAACAGGCATGCGGGTTGCAATCGCGCCGATGTACGTGGTCAGGACCAGGGGCTATTGCAGCCAGGACCAGCAGATGCGCTGGGCCCTGCCGGATCGCGTGTTCTTCGCCTGCGGTGCCTGCCATGTCCTCGCCTGGGCGTTCCTGGACCGGTATGGCGCGCCGGACATGAAGGCGTTGTGGCTCAAGCCAGGACCCGGCTTCCGGACTGGCAACCACATCTTCGTCGCGACCGACGGCTGGGTCTTCGACTATCACGGCTATTCAAGGCGCGAGGCCTTCCTGGCCCACACCTTCAGACGGGCGCGGCACTACTGGCCGGGCTGGGACGCCGAGCTCATCGAGCTGCCACGCGACGTCCTGGTCTCGGAGGCGGCATCGCGGACCTACGATGGCCTCTGGCTGCGCGAGCCCCGGCAATTCCTGCACGACGCCCTGCCGCGCGCCCGCGCCTACATCGACGGCTTCCCCGCACCAGGCTCGACCCGGGCTGGCGGGTAAGGCGCGGCAATCGCCCTGCTGTCGCGGCGTATGCCGCCGCAGGAAGCCGCGCACGCGGCAGATCGACTCGTCGAGATACGTCGGCCTGCGCCAGCCCTGCTGCACCTCCAGGTTCGCCGCTAGGGTCGCGATCTCGGCGCTGGTCGCCGCCGGATGCGGCGCGTCGGTGCCGGGCTGCAGGTACATCGCCATGCGGCAGCCGCGCACGAAATCGCGGCTGGCCGAGGACACGAAATCGCCGCCGAACATGTTGTGGCCAAAACTCTGGATCGTCGCGGCGCTCAGCGACGGATCGCGCTCACGCGTGGTTTTGCCGAAGCCGGCGACGGCGGCGTCCCAGGTGGCGCGGTTGTCGAGCAGTCCGATCGGGTTCTGCAGCACCGCCGCCGTGATGCGCTGCGGTGCCATCTCGCACAGCTTCAGGCAGAAGCTGGCGCCGATGCAGCCGCCCATGCCATGGGACTGGCCGAAGCCGAGATGGTCCATCAGCGCCAAGTGGTCGGCGGCGTAGGTGTGCCAGCCGTGGTCGGCCGCGACTTTGCCGCGCGACTGGCCGGCATTGCGCTGATCCATGCCGACGACGGCGAAGCGGTCGCTGAGCGCCGTCGTGGGGTGCATCCAGTCTGCCGGCAGGCTGGGGTCGGCCGGGCTGGCGCGCCAGTAGCCAGCTGCGCGCGCCGGCCGCCGGGCGCGAACAGCAGCAGCGGAAAGCCGCGGCCGTGAACCTCGTAGTAGATCTCGGCGTCGGGCCGCTTGAGGACGGGTATGGTTCCTCTGGGTGGTTGGCGCTGGTGTCGCGGACCGAGCATGAATTGGGACAACGTCCGCCTTCAAGTCCTGCGGTGAACGCCGGGGGCTCGGCGATGCCATCCGCCGCGGTGCCGGGACGATTGCCAATGGCGTTTCGGCGGGTCGGTCCGGGCGCCGCGGCGCGCGACGACAATCGCGCCCTGCCGCCATAGGGCGCAGTCCTGCCGCTACCGCGGCACACGGCGCATCAAGGCGGCGAGCGGAATTGCGGCGACCGCGGTGAAGGCCGTCAGGTAGAAGGCGTTGACATAGCCAATCATGGCTGCCTGCCGCTGGATCTCGTTCGACAGGCTGAGCAGGCCGGTGGCGCTGTCCAGGCTCCAGCTCGTCGGCAGGCCCGGCATCGACAGGACCTTGTTGTAGGGGGTGATGAACTCCGTCAGGCGCGCGTAGTTCGACGCGGTCGAGCGGATCACCACCAGAACCGCGACAGAAATGAACAGGCTGGAGCCAAAATTGCGCATCAGCGTGAAGATGGCGGAAGCTTCCGTCACCTGGCGGGGCGCCAGGGTGGAGAAGGCCATCACCGTCATTGGCGTGAAGGTGATCGACTGGCCGAAGCCCTGCAACATGTTGCTCCAGAACACTTCTGTTTCGGTCAGGTTGATGTCGAACTGCGCCATCCAGAGTCCGGCGCCTGCCTGAAGCGCCATGCCGCAGGCAATGGCCAGACGCGGGGCAATACGAGTGAACTGCACGATGACCAGGAAGGCGGTCCAGTTTCCCAGCCCGCGGGCGGCGATCAGGCCGCCGATTGCATTGTCGGGATAGCCGCGCAGATCGTGCAGCAGCGTGGGAAGCAGCACGATGCTGGTGAAACTCAACATGCCCATGACGAAGGCGAGCAGGATGCCGATGGAGAAATTGCGATCCAGCAGCAGGCGGGGATTGAGAAATGGCTCCGGCACCGTCAGGCAATGCACGATGAAGACCCAGAAGGCCAGGGCCCCGGCGAAGGCGTAGAAGACGATCTCCGTCGAGTCGAACCAGTCCAGGCGGTGGCCACGATCGAAGATGAGCTGTGCGGCGACGATTGCCACGGACAGCGCAAGGAATCCGGTCCAGTCGAACTTCACCGACGTGCGGCCGGTGTAGTCGCGCAGCGCGAACCAGATGCAGACAAGGGCGCATATTCCGGGCGGGACGATCATGAAGAAGGCGGCGCGCCAGTCGTAGGCTTCGGTCGCGATGCTGCCCAGGATCGGGCCGACCACTGGACCGAACACGGCGCCGATGCCCCACATCACCAGCGCGACGGGCTGCAGATGTCGCGGGAACGTGCCCAGCAGGATGGCCTGTCCCAGCGGCATGATCGGCGCGCCGAATATGCCCTGCCCGATCCGCGCGAAGACCAGCGTTTCCAGGCTGCTCGCCAGGCCGCACAACAGGGAGGTGGCGGTGAAACCGAGCACGGTGAAGAACATCAGATTGCGCCAGCCGAGGCGGCTGGCCAGCCAGCCCGTCATTGGTGTGGCCACGGCGGTGGCGACCAGGTTAAGCGTGATGACCCACGAGATCTCTTCCGGCGTCGCCGACAGATTGCCGCGCATCTGCGGCAGCACGAGATTGGCCAGCGTGATGGTCATGCCGAACAGCATGTTGGCGAGCTGCACCATCAGCAGAATGAGCCATTGCCGGCCGCTTATGGTGAAAAGTCCGCCCTGCACGGCTACGGCAGTCATTCGCTCCGCTCACCCGATCCTTGCCGAGCCGCGATCGTCCGGAAATCGGCCGGCGCCGATCCTTGGTCAGCACAGCCACGATTGACAGGAAAAAGGTGCGATTCGGCGAGGTTGACGTGCTGCGCTGCAACAATCGCCCGGGCGCCGCGTCGGCGTGGAGGGGGGCGGGTCGCGACCGGTCTGCGATCGTGCCGCATCCGCCGCGACATCGGCCAGGAGCGCCGACGCCGCCCCGATCCGCATCGCCAGAGCTGGCCGCGGCCCGGCGTCGTCAGCGTCGGCCAGCTTTACCGGCCGCCCGCTGCCCTCGGCGCAGTGCAGGCGGTGCGCCGACCAGCGGGCCTCGCGGATGACCGCGGAGCAGATCGGGTCCGGTTGCGACGTCGCAGACTGCCCACGGTGGAACCCGCTGTGATTGCCGCCCCGTCCGCCAGCGCCCTATAACCGCCGCATGAAACTCGCCTTTCTCGGCACGTCCGACTTCGCCGTCCCGGCGCTGCAGGCGCTGGTCGACGCCGGCCACGAGGTGGTCGCGGTCTATACCCGCGCGCCCAAGCCGGCCGGCCGCGGCCAGAAGGAGCAGAAGACGCCGGTGCATGCCCTGGCCGAGCGGCTGGCCCTGTACGTGCGCACGCCGCGTACCTTGCGCAGCGACGAGGCGGCGGCCGATTTCAAGGCGCTGGATCTCGATGCCGCGGTCGTCGTGGCCTATGGCCACATCCTGCCCAGGAGCTTCCTCGCGGCACCGCTGCTGGGCTGTCTCAACATCCACGGCTCGCTGTTGCCGCGCTGGCGCGGCGCGGCGC
>JAHCJT010000117.1 GCA_026126245.1 Alphaproteobacteria bacterium | reverse complement strand
TCGATCATCCTCGCACTTGCCGTCGTCGCCGCCGCCGGCCCCAGCTTGCTGAACGTCGTGCTGGTGCTGGGCTTTCTGGACGCGCCGGTCTTCGCCCGCGTGGTGCGGGCCGAGGTTCTTGCCTTGCGCGGCGGCACCTTCGTGGAAGCCGCGGTCGCCGCCGGCAATCCCACGGCGCGCATCCTGTTCGTGCACCTGATGCCGAACGCGCTGCGGGGCGCGATCGCGCAATCGGCCGTGCGCGCCGCCTGGGCGGTGCGCATCAGCGCCACGCTCGCCTTCCTGGGTGTCGGGCTGCAGCCGCCCACGCCGGAATGGGGCGCGATGATCCGCCAAGGGGCGGAGTTCATGGTCTCCGGCGAGTGGTGGGTCGCCATCTTCCCGGGCATCGCGCTGGTGCTGATGGTGCTGGGCCTCAACATGCTGGGCGACGGGGTGGCCGACCTGATGGACCCGCGCCGGCGTGCGGCGGGCGGGGCCGTGAAGTGAGTCTTCTCGCAGTCGAGAACCTGCACACGCATTTCGTCAGCCGGGACCTCGACAACCGCATTCGCGTCGCGCACGCGCTGAACGGCGTCTCCTTCGCGGTCGAGGCGGGGGAAATCCTCGGCATCGTCGGCGAAACCGGTGCCGGCAAATCGCTGACGGCAATGAGCGTGCTGGGCCTGCTGAAACCCCCCGCGCGCGTGGTGGGCGGCCGCGCCTTGTTCGAGGGCGAGGACCTGCTTGCGCTCCCGCCCGAGGCGCTGAACAAGCTCCGCGGCAACCGCATCGCGCTGGTGGTGCAGTCGCCGAAATCCTCGCTGGACCCGCTCGCCCGGCTCGGCACGCAACTCGGGCGACTGCAGCAGGCGCACCGGAAAATCTCCGACGCCGAGGCCGAGGCGCGGGCGGTGGCGATGCTGGAGGCCGTCGGCATCCCCGACCCGAGGCGCCGGCTGCGCGCCTGGCCGCACGAACTGTCCGGCGGCATGGCGCAGCGCGTGCTGATCGCCATGGCGCTGGTGAACGAGCCATCCCTGCTGGTCGCCGACGAGCCGACCACGGGGCTCGACGTCTCGATCGCGGCGCGCATTCTCGACCTGCTGCGCGATCTCGGCACGCGCACGGGCGCCGCCATCATCCTGATCACCCACGACCTGGGGGTCGTGGCCGAGACCTGCCATCGCGTCGCCGTCATGCATGCCGGACAGCTGGTCGAAACCGGCTCAGTCCACGCGTTGTTCCAACGGCCGCTGCATCCCTACACGCGGGCGCTGATGCGCTCGATCCCCCGCATCGACCAGGACGTCGTGCTCGAACCGATTGCGGGTGCCGTGCCGTCGCTGCTCAACGCCGCGCCGGGCTGCCGCTATGTCGAGCGCTGCCCGCGCCGGCTGGACGTGTGCCGGCGGGACAAGCCCGGCCTGGCGTCCGACGGCACCGGCCACGCGGTGGCCTGCTACAATACGGGAGGCGCCTCTGTCGCCGCTGCTCACGGTTGAGGGGCTGACCAAGCGGTTTCCGCTGTCCGGCATCGGCGCCTGGATCGACCGCATGCGCGGCCGCGGCGCCGAGGTACGCGCCGTCGACAACGTCTCCTTCGCGATCGAGGCGGGCGAGACTCTGGGTCTGGTCGGCGAGTCCGGATGCGGCAAGTCGACCGTGGCGCGCTGTGTGCTGCGCCTGGTCGAGCCGACCTCGGGCGCCGTGCGCTTCGGCCAGCAGGACATCGTCGGCCTCGACCGTCGGGCACTGCGCCACATGCGGCCGGTCATGCAGATGGTGTTCCAGGATCCGACCGCGGCGCTCAATCCGCGGCTGACGGTGCGCCAGATGATCGAGGAGCCGTTGCGCCTGCACACGTCGCTGACCGTCGCCGAGCGCCGCGAGCAGGTCGCCGACATGCTGGCTGCCGTCGGCCTGGGGGCTGAACTGGCATCGCGCTACGCCCACGAACTGTCGGGCGGCCAGAAGCAGCGCGTCAACATTGCGCGGGCCATGGTGACGCGGCCGCAATTCGTCGTGCTCGACGAACCGACGTCGGCGCTCGACGTCTCGCTGCGCTCGCGCATCATCCTGCTGCTGGAGAAGCTGCGCGAGGATCTCGGCCTGTCGTACCTGTTCATCTCGCACGACATCGCGACCGTGAAGTATCTCGCCCGGCGGGTCGCCGTGATGTACCTGGGCACGATCGTCGAGCAGGCGCCGACGCGCGAGCTGTTCGCCGGGCCCCGCCATCCCTATACCCGCGCGCTGCTGTCGGCGGTGCCGATTCCCGACCCGGACGCGCACCGCGAGCGTTTCGTGCTGTCCGGCGAGGTGCCGAGCCCCATCGCCACGCCCAGCGGCTGCCCGCTGCGCACCCGCTGCCCCCTGGCGCAATCGGCCTGCGCCACGCCGCCGCCGCTGCGCGAGATCGCGCCCGACCACTGGGTTGCGTGTCACATGGCGTGAGCCTGCACCGTCCGGGCATGGAAGAACTTGTGCAGGAAATGACAAGCGCCGGGATTGGCCCCGGCGCTCCTTCGATCGTCATGCGCTGCGCAGGTGTCGCGGTCACCGTTGCCGGACCCCGTCAGTTGGTGCGGGGCAGCGGCCAGGGCATAGGCGGTGGCGGCGTGACGGCCGGACCCTGCACATAGGGTTGCGGAACCGGGCCATGCTGTTCGGCGCGCTGGTAGTTCAGGGCACGCTGCCGCAACTGGGCGATCACGAACATGTTGAAGAAGTGCATGGCGGCCAGAACGACCAGGATGACGCCGAGCTTGGTGGTCAGGAATTCTATCGCTCCCGGTACGTCGTGCGGTCGCTCGCCGAAGCTCAGGCTGAGTGACACCCAGCCAAGATTCATCAGGTAGAACCCGACCACCAGAAGATGATTGATCGAGTCCGCGAGCTCCTCTTTGCCGCTGAACCCGTCGACCAGAAAGATGCGACCGCGGCTGCTCAGGGTCCAGGCGACCCAGATGGTCATGGCGATGCTGATCGCCAGATAGGCCGAGTAGGTCAGTACCAACAACATTTTGTCCTCCTTGCTGGAGTGGCGCAGTCCAACCCTACGCAAATTTCATGAATTTCTGAAAATACTGAAACAATTGGCCAAAAAAAATTCAGCCGATGAACCGCGTCACCTTGCTGCCGAGTTTCATCAGCGCGACCAGCGTCGGCTTCGGAATGCGCTTCACCTGTTCGAACCAGTTGGTCAGCGTTTCCATGAAGCTCAGCAGCGCCGTGATGCGCGCCTTGATCTCGGCGGGCGTGCGCGTATCTCGCGCGGCCTCGGCGCTCAGCTCGCGCAGCAGGACCAGTGTCGGGTCGATCTCTCGCTTCTTGCGGCCTTCGACCAGGACCATCAGCAGCGACCAGTTATCCTTGAGCGCCGTAAAGTGGTCGCGGCGATCGCCCAGCACGTGGGTCACCTGCACCAGTTCCCAGTTCTGCAACTCCTTCAGGCTCACACTGACGTTGGAGCGGGCGATCTCGAGGGTTTCGGCGATCTCTTCGGCGTGCAGCGGCTGCGGCGCCAGGTAGAGCAGGGCGTGGATCTGTGCCACAGAGCGGCTGGTGCCCCAGCGGGCGCCCATTTCACCCCAGTGGAGGATGTACCGCTGCATAATGGGGGTGAGTTCCATGTCGTCTAATATTTCAGAAACTTCTGAAATAATCGATGCGACGGCGCGCCGCATCAGGCGCGCCGCGGCGCCGGGGTGCGCCCCGCGGAAGTACCAGAGCGCAATCCGGCCGGAAGCCGGCGCCGCCAATCGTCAGTGTCGCGGCAGAATCACGCCGCCTTGCGCTCGTCGGCCATGATGCGGTCGTAGGCCGGCAGGGTCAGGAACTCGTGGAACACCGGCTGCTCGACCAGGTCGATCATCAGCTGGGCGGCGTCCTCGTAGCGGCCGGCGGCATAGGCCGCCTCGCCGATCTGCGCCTTCACCTTGTCGAGCTCCTCGCGCACGATCTGGCGCACCAGTTCCTTGGTGATGAGGCGCCCGTCGTCGAGCTTCTGGGCGTGGCGCACCCACTGCCAGACCTGCGCGCGGCTGATCTCGGCGGTGGCGGCGTCCTCCATCAGGTTGAACAGCGGCACGCAGCCGATGCCGCGCAGCCACGCCTCGACATAGCCGATGCCCACCGCCACGTTCTGGCGCAGGCCGGCCTCGCTCTTGCCGCCGGTCGGCATGGTCAGCAGGTCGGCCGGCGTGACGTGCACGTCCTGCCGCTTGCGCGCGATCTGGTTGGGCTCCTTCATGACCGCGTCGAACTCGGCCTTGGCGATCTCGACCAGGCCGGGATGCGCCACCCAGGTGCCGTCATGGCCGTCGCCGGCCTCGCGGCGCTTGTCGGCGCGCACGCGCTCCATCGCCGCTTCGTTGGCCGCCGGATCGTTCTTGATCGGGATCTGGGCGGCCATGCCGCCCATGGCATGCACCTCGCGGCGGTGGCAGGTCTTGATCACCAGCTGGCTGTAGGTGCGCAGGAAGTGCGTCGTCATCGTCACTTCGCCGCGGTTGGGCAGCACCGCCCAGGGCTGCTCGCGGAATTTCTTGATGAAGCTGAAGATGTAGTCCCAGCGGCCGCAGTTCAGCCCGGCCGAGTGGTCCTTCAGCTCCCACAGGATCTCGTCCATCTCGAAGGTGGCGAGGATGGTCTCGATCAGCACCGTGGCGCGGATCGTGCCCTGCGGCACACCCAGCGTCTTCTGGGCGTGCACGAACACGTCGTTCCACAGCCGCGCCTCGAGGTGGCTCTCCAGCTTGGGCAGGTAGAAATACGTGCCGGTGCCGCGCGCCAGGCGTTCCTTGGCGTTGTGGAAGAAGTACAGACCGAAGTCGAACAGCGAACCGGACATCGGCTTGCCGTCGACCAGCAGGTGCCGTTCCGGCAGGTGCCAGCCGCGCGGCCGCACGAACAGGGTCGCGATCTTCTGGCCCAGTTTGTAGTCCTTGCCGGTCGAGGGCTCGGTGAAATCGATCTCGCGCCGGTTCGCGGCGCGCAGGTTGATCTGGCCCTCGACCATGTTGGCCCAGGTCGGCGTCGAGGCGTCCTCGAAATCGGCCATGAAAACGTTGGCGCCGCAGTTCAGCGCGTTGATGATCATCTTGCGATCGACCGGCCCGGTGATCTCGACCCGGCGATCGAGGATGTCCTTGGGCAGCGGCGCCACGGTCCAGTCCGCGTCGCGCACGTTCCTGGTCTCGGGCAGGAAGTCGGGCTTTTCGCCGGCGTCCAGGCGCTTCTGCCGCTCGACGCGGGCGGCCAGCAGCTTTTCGCGCGTCGGATTGAACAGCCGCTGCAAGTCGACGACGAAGGCCAGGGCCTCTGGCGTCAGGATGGTCTCGAAGCCGGGCTTGAGCGCCCCGCCGAGCTCGACACCTGCTGGAAGCTGCAGCCCTGCCATGATTTCCTCCGCCGCGATTTGGATGGGATCGTGCACCGGTTCGTTGTCGTTTAGCCAATCCCATGGCGGCGCGCCAGTCGCGGCGGCCGACCGGACGGGCACAGCATCTGCGACGGCGCGGCACAGGCGGGCGCGCTATCCCGCAGTCGATGCAATTGGCGGCGCGGAGATTGCAGGGGGATCGCCGCTTGCCGCCACAAGCAAGCCGGCTAAGGTGCGGCAGGAGCGACCGGAGAGCCGCCGCGCGATGGACACCGCCTACCTAATCGACTGGCTGAACCTGGTGGGCCGCTGGGCCCACATGATCACGGGCATCGCCTGGATCGGGGCGTCGTTCTACTTCATCTGGCTCGACAATCACCTCGAGCCGCCGAAGGACCCCGCCGATAGCGAGAAGGGGCGTTGGCGGCGAGGTCTGGTCGGTGCACGGCGGCGGCTTCTATCACGCGCAGAAATACAAGGTGGCGCCGCCGGTCCTGCCCCCGGTGCTGCACTGGTTCAAGTGGGAGGCCTACACCACCTGGATCACGGGCGCCTTCATGCTGTGCCTCGTCTACTACTACGGCGCCGACGTGGCGCTGATCGATCCCCTCGTGCAGGACCTGTCGCGCTGGTCGGCGATCGGCATCGGGCTGGCGTTCATCATCGGCGGCTGGATCGTCTACGACCTGCTGTGCCGCTCGCCGCTGGGCCGCGACGATGCCGTCCTGGGCGGCATCGTGGCGCTGCTGACGGCGGTGGCGGCGTGGTCGCTGTGCCAGCTGTTCTCCGGCCGCGGCGCCTTCATCCATTTCGGCGCCATGCTCGGCACCATCATGGTGGCCAACGTCTTCTTCGTGATCATTCCCGGTCAGGCCGAGCTGGTGAAGGCCAAGGCGGAAGGCCGTCTGCCCGACCCGAAGTGGGGCGAGATGGGCAAGCAGCGTTCCGTGCACAACACCTATTTCACCCTGCCGGTGCTGTTCACCATGATCGCCAACCACTATGGCGGCGTCACCGGCCACAGCTGGAACTGGGCGATCCTGATCGCGGTGTCGGCGGCCGGGGCATCGATCCGTCTGTGGTTCGTGCTGCGCCACAAGGGCAACGCGCCGATGCTGCCGCTGGCGGCGGGTCTGGTGCTGCTGCTGGCGACCATGCTGGTGGCCGCGCCGCGCGACGAGGTCACTGTCGAACTCGCCGGCAAGACCGACTTCCCGCAGGTCGCCAAGGTGATCGCCGAGCGTTGCATGCCCTGTCACGCCGCCAGGCCGACCCGCGAGGGCTTCGCCGCGCCGCCCAAGGGCGTGATGTTGGAGACCCCGGGCCAGATGAAGGCGCTGGCGCCGGCCATCCTGCAACAGGTCTGGCATGCCAAGGCGATGCCGCCGGGCAACGTGACCGAGCTGTCGGACGACGACCGCGCCCTGATCGCCCGCTGGATTCGCAACGGAGCGCCGCTGCGTTAGGGGCGCCGGTCTGCCTGCGATAGGCAGACGGTGTGCCGCGGACTAGGCTGGCTTGGATTGGGGCGGACGCGGAGCGATGAACGGCGGGCGGGGAGTGCGGACGGCAGGCGGCCTGATAGCCGTGCTGCTGCTGATCGGCGGCGCCATGCTGGCGCTGACGGGTGGCTGGGGTCAGGGTGGCGCACCCTCAGGCGATCCCGATTCGGCACGCCAGGCGCCGCGGTCCGAGGCGCGGGCACCCGCCGGCCACAAGGTCTGGGGACCATCGGTCGGCTTCGCCAGCCGCGACCGGCTTGAAGATCACTATCGCAAGCACGGCGCCGAGTTTGGCGACATCAGCCGCCAGGACTATCTGCGCCAGGCGCAGACATTGCGCGACGCGCCGGCCGGTGGCGCCATTCTCACTGCGACGCGCGGCGACGGCGTCACCACGCGCTTTGACCGGCGCAGCGGCGCCTTTCTCGCGTTCAATGCCGACGGTGTCATCCGCACCTTCTTCCGCCCCAACGATGGCGAGCGGTATTTTCACCGCCAGCTCGAACGCGACCGGTGAGGCCGCGATGGCCGCGGACAAAGGCGCCCCCCCGGACAGGCCGACGCTTGCAGAGCGGATCGCGGCGTGGGAACGCATCGTCGCGCAGATCGAGGCCGGCTATCGCTTCGACCTCGACGACTGGCTGAACGACATGGACCTGCGTCATGGCATCGGCGGGCCGACCGACGGGGGGCCGCTCGACAAGGCCCTGGCCGACCGGCTGGCGGCATGCGATTTGCGATATTTGCGGGCGACCGCCGCGGCCGGCAAATGTCTCTGGGGTGCGGCCGTCGCGGCACGCGAGGGCTGGCATGCCGACCGGCATTGGTGGTACTTCCGCAGGCCGCGGCAAGGCAATCCCGAGCTGGGGCAAGAGATTGACAGCGTGACGTAGGATGTCGCCGGGGGGAAAAGGGGCGGACGTGCTGGGCAGGCGAGGACTCCTGATGGCAGCGTGGGCGTTGAGCGCGAGCGCCTGTGCGTCATCCGACAAGGGCAAATCGGCGCCGCCGCCGCCGCCGACGACGCGCACAGAGATGCTTCCATCATCGTTCGGCGGCGATGGTATTGCCTTACGCCATTCGTCCGCCCACCGGATGGACCGCCCGCAGCGTGCGCGGCGCCGACCGGACCACCAAATCCACCGTCACGGTTGCCGATCTGGCGCCGCCGGACGGCTCGCCGGTCTCGATCTCCGGCCAGCTGCGCAGCAAGAATCGCGACTTCGATTCGATTGATTCCTGGGTCAGTCGGGTCACCCAGGCACGGCGGGCCGACGACAAGGAATTCTCCTTGCGGCGTGCCGGTCCGGTGGTGATCGACGGTGCCCATACCGGCGAAATGGTCGTGCTGGATGCCGGCGCGCAACCCGAGGGACCGGGCGCTTCGGTGGACTACGAGGCCGTCGTGCTGATCGACGAGCCCAACGTCATTGTCGAGATCTTCCTCACCACCACGACCAAGGAGCTGCGCGACCTCCATCTGTCGACCTTGCGGGCCGTGGCGGCGAGCTATGGGCGCGCGGCCTGACCCGCGGGGCATGCGTTTGCCATGAGCCACTCCGACGCCACGACGGTGTACGCCGGCGGCAAGCTCATGGTGTCGCGCGATGGGCCGGTGACGACGATCGTGATCAACCGGCCACAGGCGCGAAATGCGCTCGACAACGAGACGGCGCACGCCCTGGCCGCGGCATTGCGGACTTTCGATGCCGACGAAGCGGCACGCGTCGCCGTGCTGACCGGCGCCGGCGGCGCCTTCTGCGCCGGCGCCGACCTCAAGGAACTCGGCGCCGGGGTCGACTACTTTCCGTGGGCCGGCAGCGCCGAAGGTCCGCTGCGTGCGCCGCTGTCGAAGCCGGTGATTGCCGCGGTCGAGGGCCACGCCTGCGCCGGCGGGCTGGGCGTGGCGCTGTTCTGCGACATCCGCATTGTCGACGACACCGCCATCTTCGGCGTCTTCTCACGTCGCTGGGGCGTGCCGATGAGCGATGGCACGACGGTGCGCCTGCCGCGCATCATTGGTCAGGGGCGCGCCCTGGACATGCTGATCACCGGCCGGGCCGTCGCCGCCGACGAGGCCCTCGCCATCGGTCTGGCCAGCCGCAAGGTGGCGCGCGGCACGACGCGCGGCGAAGCCGAAAAACTGGCGCACCAGATCGCCGGCTTTCCCCAGATCGCTTTGCGCTCCGACAGGCGCTCTGCCTACGAAAGCTTCGATCGTGAGGCCGAGGCTGCGATCCAGCGCGAAATGCACTTGTCGCTGGAAGCCAGGCGCATCGAAGCCCAGGCGGGCGCTGCGCGGTTCCGGCACGGCGAGGGCCGTGGTGGCGCTTTCGCGCCGGTCGGCCTGCCGCCGGCGAACGACGCGGACCGGCACGAATCCTGACCGGACGCTGCTCGAACGATCCGTGGCGGACCGGTTGCCGGCGGCGTCGCGGGACTGCTGTTGCTATATTGACATTGACCGCACTCTACGGGGAATCCGTCGCCGCCTGATTGCTGCAGACGCAACGCATCAAGATCGCCGGCGGCCCGCCCTTTGTGAGGCTGCGGACATGCGTCGGGATCTGCGATGGCAACGCCCCAGACTTCGATCAGCTTTGCTGACGGCAACATCCTCGCCTCGCGCCGGGTGCCGGTGACGACAATCGTCATCAATCGCGCGGAGGAGAAGAACGCGCTCGACGCCAAGACCGCGCGCGGTCTGGCGGATGTCCTGCAGCTCACCGACAACGACGATGAAATCCGGGCCATCGTTCTGGCCAGCACCGGCGGCGCCTTCTGTTCGGGTGCGGACCTCAAGGAACTGACCGGCGGCGCCGACTACCTGCCGTGGGCAGGGGACGAAGGACCGCTGCGCGTGGCACCGCGAAAGCCTGTCATTGCCGCCATCGAAGGGCCGGCCTGTGCCGAGGGCCTCGGCCTGGCGCTGTTCTGCGACATCCGCCTGATCGACGATTCGGCGGTTTTCGGCGTGCTCTCGCGGCTGTCGGGCATGCCGATCGGCGACGGCACGACGGCCCGCCTTCCCCGCCTCATTGGCCTGTCGCGGGCACTCGACATGATCGTGACCGGCCGGACCGTGGGTGCCGACGAGGCCGTCGCCACTGGTCTTGCGACCCGGAAGGTGATGCTCGGGACCACACGGGTCGAGGCCGAGAAGCTGGCGCACAAGCTCGCCGAACTGCCGCAGGGGCCGCTGCTGGCCGATTTGAGGTCGGTCTACGAGGGGCTCGACCTGTCGTGCGGCGATGCCATCCGGCGCGAAGTCGACGTGGCGCGCGCTACCTTCGGTCCGGAGACCCGCGCCAGCATCGCGCGGCACCTGCAGCGTGTGACTGGCAGCATCAGGCTGCTGCGGGCGTGAGCCGGCCGCGGCGACAGGACCGAGAATTGGCAGTTGATCAGTTCCGTGCCCCTTGGTCGTTGGGCATGGGGCACAATCGGTTGCGCTGGCCGGCGCGCATCGGGCTAAAATAAGGCATGCCCCTGACCACGCTGCTGTTCGATGTCGGCGGTCCGCTCGACACCGAGGACACTTTTGAAAGCACCATCGACCGGTTGCTGCCGGAAGCAGTGCGACGGCAGGGGATCGTCGTGACGCCGGACGACTATGCCGCCGCCTGTGCCTGGGCGGTCGACAGTTTTGCGCCGAACCTCTACCAGGCGGTCGTCTGGCGGCTGTGCGACGGCAATGTCTTCGCGGCGCATCGCGCCTGGGCGCTGCTCGCGGCCGAGATCGGCGCGCGCGAATTCGGCGAAGCCCGCGACGGTATGGTCGGTCTGCTGGCGGCACTGCGCAGCACGGGGCTGCGGCTTGGCATCGTCGCCAATCAGCCGCGCACGCTGGCCGCCAAGTTGGACCGGCTGGGCATGACGGGGCTGTTCGACAGCGCCGAGAGCAGCGCAGAACTTGGCTTTCACAAGCCCGACCCGCGCCTGTTCCTCGCGGTCTGCGCGCGGCTGGACACGCAGCCGGGCGATTGCCTCATGGTCGGCGACCGCATCGACAACGATATCGTGCCGGCACGCCTGCTGGGCATGCGGACCATCCGGTTCCGCTGCGGTCGGCACGCACGGCAGGCACCGCGAAGCTGGTCCGAACTGCCGGATGCCGACGTGGAAACCGTCGACGAGCTGGCCACGGCCATCGATCGGCTCGCTGCGCAGTGATGCCCGCCCCTGTGTAGCGCACAATGTGGCCGCCGCGCGCGGCGACGTCGCGCGGCGCCGCCGTCCGGCCATCTCCTGCGGGCGGCGCCGCGGCAATCCCTCTATCCGGCGACAAAGACGTTGGCGCGATGCCACGCCAGATAGGCACGCTGGCGTTCGCCCTTGATCGCCAGCCGCAGGTCGGGGGCGATACCGGCCTTGCGCGCCTCGTCGGCCGGCAACTCAGCCGACAACAAGAGATCGCCGTCGTCGTTGAAGGCGATCAGGCCGCTGACAAAGGCGAAATTCCAGGTCGGCACCAGCGGCAGGCCGTTCTCCGGATCGAGACGCTCGTCGTTGGTGGCGCGCACCCACGGCTTGATCGGGCAGACATGCACCAGCATGTCGACGCTCACGCCGGTGGCGCAACAGGCGCCGTCCCACAACGCGCGCACCGCGTCGCTGAAGCGGCCGAAGCCGAGGCGTGCCTCGATCAGGTCGTTCTTGGTTTCCTCCGGCAGATCGCCGACCGAGATCGCCTCGGCCATCGCCTCGCCAATTGATGCCGACATGGGGTCGGCGTCGGCCGCGATGGTGATCAGGCGTTCGGCGACGTCGCTGGCAAGACGGCAGATCGTGGTGTCCTTGCCGGCGCTGTCGGCATCCAGCGGCGAGCCGACGGCGGGCAGCACGTTGCGCAGGCGAAGCGCCATCTCCTCCACGGCGATCGGTGCGGCCAGGTCGAAGAACCGCACCGGCACCATTCGCGCTGCGCGGCGGCGAAAGTCCGGCGCCATCTCGATGGCGTCGTCCTCGGGCTGGCCGACGACGGCGAAGACGCCGTCGAATTCGCCGCCGACGAACGCGAAGCCGATATCGCCCGGCCGCATGTCGGCGCAAACCGCGTAGCCGGGATGGGTCTTGCCCAGCTTGTCGCGGCGCGGCACCGCCACCAGCCCCTCGTCGTCAAGGATCGCGAAGTCGTCTTCCTTCTGGTTCAGCCACCAGTACGCCATCGATCGTCCTCTCCGGCGTCATGACGGCGCCATCCGTCATTCCGCCGCCTTGGGAGCCTTCTGCGTCCCCCAATAGCCGAACAGCGAGCCGGCCACACGGCGAATCTGGATCTCCTCGGAGCCCTCGGTGATGCGGTAGCGGCGGTGGTGGCGGAAGATGTGCTCGAAGGGATAGTGGCGCGAATAGCCGACGCCGCCATGCACCTGCATGGCCCGGTCGGCGGCGTCGCACACCAGCCGGTTGGCACGGTAGTTGGCCATCGCCACCCACGGGCTGACATCCATGTGGTGCTCGCGATCGAGATACCAAGCTGTCTTGCGCACCAGGCCGCGCACCATTTCGGCTTCGGTGTGCAGCTCGGCCAGCGGGAACTGGATGGCCTGGTTCGACGACAGCTTCTTGCCGAACACCAGCCGGCGGTTGGCATAGGCCACCGAGCAGTCGATGCAGTACTGCGCCGCGCCCAGGCTCGACGCGGCCTGCCGGATGCGGTTCTCGTGCACGAAGGTCTGCGCCACGTCGAGGCCCATGCCCTCGGCGCCGAGCATGGTCGAGGCCGGCACGGCGACGTTGCTCAGCGACACCTCGGCGTGGTCGCTGGGCATGTTGAAGGTCCACCACATGTAGTCGACCTTGAAGCCCGGCGTCGTCACCGGCACCAGGAAGGCGCTGATGCCGCGCGCGTCGCCCGGCTTGCCCGAGGTGCGGGCGAACACCAGATCGACCGTGGCCGTGTGCATGCCGGTGTTGAACCGCTTGGCGCCGTTGATCACCCAGTCGCCGCCGCGCTTGACGGCATTGGTCTCCATGAACGTGGCGTCCGAGCCATGGTTGGGCTCGGTCAGGCCGAAGGCGATGCGCTCGCTGCCGGTCAGCATGCCCTCGATGTAGCGCGCCTTCTGTTCCTTGGTGCCGAAACGGTGCAGCAGCAGGACGACGGGAAAGTTGCCGACGATCGAGCTCTCGTTCTGCAGGTCGTTGTGCAGGCCAAGCCCCTTGTGCGCCAGATGCTCGCGGATGATCGCCATGGCAAGGTTGCTGCCGTCCTTGCCGCCAAGTTCCTTGGGCAGGGCGAAGCGCAGGTGGCCTGCCTTGTCGGCGCGCCGCCGCATCTCAGCCAGCAGCGCCTCCCATTCGTGCCGCGGCTGACCGTCGTTGTCCCAGTCGGTGCGGGCGTGTTCGCGCCGGTGATCGAAGAAGCGGATGTTGTCGTCAGCCCGTTCGAGAGGCCTGATCTCGCGCTCGATGAAGGCGTCAAGCTCGTCGAGATAGGCTTTGATGTCGGCAGGGATCTCGAAATCCATGGCGTCCTCCCGTATGAACGGTCGTTCATATGCCATCCTAGCGGCGTCGCCTGACGGCGGCGAGGCCAGTGTTCCGCGTGGCGGCCAGACACCGGGCGCGGCCCGGCGCGGCATGAGAGGGGCGCGATGACCATGCTGACAACCGACCGGTTGGCGCTGCGGCCGCTGGTTGTTGCCGATGCCGCGGCCTATGCGGCCATGCGCTATCACCCGCACGTCGCGCGCTGGCTGCCGGCGGTCGACGGCGATCCGCTGGCGAATGCGCAACGGACCATCGACTATTTCGCGCAGTGCTGGGCAAGCGACGGGCACGGTCCGTGGGGGCTTTTCCTCGGGACCGGCGACGGCGAAGGCGCCCTGATCGGCCACGGCGGTCTGCGCGTCATTCCCGAATTCGGCGGCCAGACCGAGCTGCTCTACGCGCTGCATCCCGATGCCTGGGGCAAGGGCTATGCGACGGAACTGGGCCGCGCCGCCCTGAAGTTCGCCTTCGTGCAGCGCGGCCTGGCGTCAGTCTTCGCCATCACCAAGCCGGACAATCACGCTTCGCAGGCGGTGATGAAGCGCCTGGGCATGAGCTACCGCCGGCGCGTCACCTACAAGGACATCGAGGTGATGTGGTTCGAGATCGACCGGGCGGCGTTCATCGACGGCAAAGCGTGAAATCGCTGGCACTGACGTGTGATCGTTCTCCAGGGCGTGCTGATTGCGGTTGGCCGGCAGGCTGTGGTCTCGACGGTCGCCACTGGAACTTGTCGGCTTGCTTCAGCCGATCGAGCAGC
>JAHCJT010000116.1 GCA_026126245.1 Alphaproteobacteria bacterium | reverse complement strand
CGCCCGGCCTGTCGTTCGGCAAGCAGGAGAACAAGCTGGGCTGGAACAGCCAGCCGACGGCGGCGGTGATCTTCGAGAATTGCCGCGTGCCGGTCGCCAACCGGCTGGGCCCGGAAGGCCACGGCTTCAAGATCGCGATGATGGGGCTGGACGGCGGGCGCATCAACATCGGCGCCTGCTCGCTGGGCGGCGCGCGCGCCTGCCTGGAGGCGGCGTCGCGCTACGCGCTGGAACGCACGCAGTTCGGCAGGAAGCTGGCCGACTTCCAGACCACGCAGTTCAAGCTCGCCGACATGGCGACCGAGCTGGAGGCGGCGCGGCTGCTGATCCACAAGGCGGCGGCGCTGCTCGATGCGAAGTCGCCGGAGGCGACGCAGGCGAGCGCCATGGCCAAGCGCTTCGCGACCGATGCCGGGTTCCGCATCGTCAACGAGGCGCTGCAGCTGCACGGCGGCTATGGCTATCTCAAGGATTTTCCGATCGAGCGCTATTTGCGCGACCTGCGCGTGCACCAGATCCTGGAAGGCACCAACGAGATCATGCGCATCGTGATCTCGCGCCGGCTGCTGACCGGCGCATGAGGCACACGCCATGATCGCGGACAAGATTGGGGCGCCACGCCCTGGACAGACCACGTAGCGGCCGACCCGAGGGAACGGACCGCTCCATGCCCCGTCCCGGCAGCCGTACGCCTGCGGCGTGCGCCGCGGCACGAGGCGTTCTTGCGAAAGGGAAAGCGACGTGAGCACCGACGCGGAGATCCTGTTCGAGGTCCAGCATGGTCTGGGCCTGATCACCCTGAACCGGCCCAAGGCGCTCAACGCGCTGACCCTGGACATGATCCGCGAGATGGAACGCGTGCTGCCGGCCTGGGAGGCCGACGCCGGCATCAAGGCCGTGGTGGTGCGCGGCGCCGGCGGGCGCGCCTTCTGCGCCGGCGGCGACGTCGCCGGCCTCTACCGCGAGCAGCGCGACGATCCGGGCGGCACGCTGCGGCGCGATTTCTTCCGCGAGGAGTACATCATCAACCGCCGCATCTACCGCTTCCGCAAGCCGTGGATCAGCCTGCTCGACGGCATCGACATGGGCGGTGGCGTCGGGCTGTCGGTGCACGGATCTCATTCGGTCGCGACCGAGAAGTTCCTGTTCGCCATGCCGGAGACCGCCATCGGTCTGTTTCCCGACGTCGGCGGAGGCTATTTCCTGTGCCGCCTGCGGGGCGCGCTGGGCGCCTTCCTGGCGCTGACCGGGCATCGGCTGAAGGCGGCCGACGCGCTGTGGGCCGGCATCGTGCAGGCGCATGTGCCCAGCGAGCGCCTCGGCGATCTGGTGGCGGCGATGGGCGACGCCGACCTGTCCGGCGAGGGCGCGCGGCGCAAGGTCGACGCCGTGATCGCCTCGTTCGCCACCGACGCCGGCGCCGCGACCCTGCCGGCGATATCGGAGGAGATCGACCGCTGCTTCTCGGCCGCGACGCTGCAGGAGATCGTCACCAAGCTGCGGGCCCGCAACACCGACTGGGCCAACAAGCAGCTCGACGTGCTGGCCAAGATGTCGCCGACGGCCATGAAGGTGACGCTGGAGCAGCTGCGCCGCTGCGCCAACCGCTCGTTCGAGGACACCATGACCATCGAATACCGCATGTCGCAGGCCTGCATGCGGCCGGGTCACGATTTCTACGAGGGCGTGCGCGCCGTGCTGATCGACAAGGACCAGAAGCCGCAATGGAACCCGCCGACCGTCGAGGGGGTGACGGCGCAGATGGTCGAGGCGCATTTCGAGCCGGTGGCCAACGATCTGGTGTTCGAGTAAGGCGTCGCGGCCCGGGCGCTGCGGCGGCGCTGGCCGCCCCCTTGCCCGCCGCCGTGTTCCGTCGGAAATAGGGCGCGACGCGCACATCACCCCGGGAGGAGACGTCATGGCCAGGATCGCGTTCATCGGCTTGGGCAACATGGGCGGGCCGATGGCGGCCAATCTGGTGAAGGCGCAGCACCAGGTGGCGGCCTACGACCTGTCGGACAAGGCACTGGCCGCCGCGGTCGAGAACGGCGCCCACAAGGCCGCCAGCATTGCCGACGCGGTCAAGGGTGCCGAGGTGGTGATCACCATGCTGCCGGCCGGCAAGCATGTGCGCGAGGTCTACGAGGGCACGGTGATCGGCGCCGCCGGCCGCGGCACGCTGCTGATCGACTGTTCGACGATCGACGTCGAGAGCGCCCGCGTGGTCGCGGCAGCGGCGGCCAAGGCCGGCCTCGACATGCTCGATGCACCGGTCTCGGGCGGCACCGGCGGGGCGATGGCCGGAACGCTGACCTTCATGTGCGGCGGCTCGGATACCGCCTTCGCGCGCGCCCGGCCGATTCTCGAGAAGATGGGCAAGAACATCGTGCACGCCGGCGGCATCGGCAACGGCCAGGCGGCGAAGATCTGCAACAACATGATGCTCGGCATCTCGATGCTGGGCGTGTCGGAAGCCTTCATGCTGGCCAAGCGGCTGGGGCTCGACGCTCAGAAGCTGTTCGATGTCGCCTCGACCTCGTCGGGTCAGTGCTGGGCGCTGACGACCTATTGTCCGGTGCCCGGGCCGGTGCCGACCTCGCCGGCCAACCGCGACTACCAGGCCGGATTCACGGCGGCGATGATGCTCAAGGACCTGATGCTGGCCCAGGAGGCGGCGCGCGCCGCCGGGGCCACCACGCCGCTGGGCGCCGAGGCGGCGCAGCTCTTCAGCCTGTTCGTCAACGGCGGCCGCGGGGCGCAGGATTTCTCGGGTATCATCCGCATGATCGACGGCAAGTGAGATGGCGCTGGCTGGGCGATGATCCGCGCGTTCCTCTTTCGTTGACACTGCCTTCGGAAAATCCGAAGGCACGCTGCCGGTCAGTTCGCGCCGTGCCGAACATTGGTGCCGTGACGGCGCGGCGCGGGCTGATGCGGTCCGCGGCGTGCCCGCTCCGTTGTGCGGCGGGGGCGGCAGGATGGCGCTTGACCCCGCCCGGGCCAGCCGCATGCTGCCGCCACGAACGCCTCACCCTGACCAAGGACTCGCGATGGCCGGCCTGATCATTCCGTTCAACAACTTCACGCCCAAGATCGATCCCTCGGCCTTCGTCGCGCCCAACGCAACCATCATCGGCGAAGTCCAGGTCGGCGCGATGTGCGGCATCTGGTTCAACGTCGTGTTGCGCGGCGACGGACCGGGCATCGTGATCGGCGACAACACCAACATCCAGGACGGCGTGGTGATCCACGTCAACTGGGGCCGCGACGGTACCAGCGTGGGCCGCAACGTCACGGTCGGCCACATGGCGCTGCTGCACGCCTGCACGGTGCAGGACGACGCCTTCATCGGCATGCACGCCACCGTGCTCGACGGCGCGGTGGTCGAGAGCGGCGCCATGGTCGCGGCCGGCGCGCTGGTGCCGCCGGGCAAGATCGTCAAGGCGGGCGAACTGTGGGCCGGCAACCCGGCGCAGAAGATGCGCGACATCCGCGAGCAGGACCTGGAGGTCTTCCGCTGGTCGGCGCTGCACTACATGGAGCTGGCCAAGGCCTACACCGGCCGACCCAACGTGATCGACGGCTCGGGTCCACCGCCCAAGCCCGAGGCGCTGCTGAAGAAGGCGTGACAATCTACCCCTCAAGGGTAGGGCAATCGCACATCCCCTTTCCGCCCTACGGGCACCTTCCCCCTCCGGGGGAAGGTATGTGTACGCCATGCGCGATCGACTCTCCGTCCACGGAAGGCCTTACGACGCCAGCCCGATGCGCACGCGCCTGTTGTGGCGGCCTTTGTTGTCGATCTTCAGAATGCGGATCGGCGGCGAGTCGCCGGTGGCGTTCAAGTGTGTGCCGCCGCAGGCCTGACGATCCAGGCCGATGATCTCGACAATGCGGATCTTGCCGTCGTCGGTCGGCGGCGGCGCCACCGAGCGGCTGCGGATCAGGCCGTGTTGCGCCTGCGCCTCCTGCAGCGGGATATGGCTGAACGCCAATGGCAGGTTCTGCGCGATCAGCTCGTTGATCGGCGCCTCGAGCGCGCGGATGCGGTCGTTGTCGGCGCCGGGCAGATCGAAGTCCATGCGCGCCGTGCCGTCGTCGTACATCTGCACGCCGGTCACCAGGGCGCCGTCGAACGCCTGGTAGACCAGCGCGTTGAGGATGTGGGTATCGGTGTGCAGCTGGCGCATCATGCGCCGGAAGGCCGGATCGACCGCCGCCTCGACGGTGCCGGCGATCTCCGCCTCGCCGTCCAGCACGTGCCAAAGGTCGCCGTCGATCGACTCGAAGCCGGCGACCGCAGCCTCGCCGCCGTTCCAGCGCAGCACGCCGCGGTCGGCCGGCTGGCCGCCGCCGCCGGTGTAGAACGGCGACTGCGCCAGCCTGACGCGGCCGGGCCGGGCGTCGAGGGCCTGGGTCTGAAGGGTCAGGGTCTCGGGGTGGTCATGGCAGAAGAGGTGTACGGCCATCGCGTCGCCCGCTGCGGTCGAGGATAGGGAGTGCGCTGGCCTTAGGCCGCCGCGCCGCGCGGGTATTGGCGAAAATTGGCGGCGGCACGGGCGAACTGCAGCGGCGTGATGCCGTAGCAGCGCTTGAAGTGCCGGTTAAGCGCGCTCTGGTCGTAGAAGCCGCAGGCCGTGGCGGCGTCCGCCGGCGGCGTGCCCAGGCGCAGCTGGCGGCAGGCGGCGTTCAGCCGGATGCGGGTGAGATAGGCATGCGGCGTCAGCCCGGTGGTGCGCTTGAACAGGCCGATGAGCTGGAATTCGCTCAGTCCGGCCGTGTCGGCCAAGGTGTCTAGTCGCAGCGCCTCGCCATGACGCGCCTGCATCAGGTCGATCACGTCGCGCAGCGCCATCGCGTCGCGCGGTGCCGCGGCGATGCGGCGACCGCCGCTGCCGTGGCGCTGGAACAGGCGACCGAAGGTGGCAACCAGCATCTCCTGCTCATGCAGCGCGTCGCGGCCGTCTTCCAGGGCGCAGTGCAGCGCCATGAAACCGTCGATCAGGTCGCGATCGCCGAACATGTTGCGGGTGAAGTAGGGTACCGCCGCGATGCCCAGGCCGCGCGCCACGGCATCGATGGCCGAGGCCGTCAGGTAGAGCGAACGGTAGCGCCAGCGGCGGCTACGGCCCATCCAGCCGGCGTGCGGCTCGGCCGGGTTGAACACGAACAGGGTCGAGGGCCGCGCTTCCTCGACCTGGCCGCGGCTCCTGATGATCGAGCCGCCGGTTTCGGTGACGGCGATCACGAAGGCGTCGTGACTGTGCGGCGGATATTCGTGCGTCGTGAAATCGGCGCGCAGCAGGCTGAGGCCCGGCACGTGCCGGTCCCACCAGTAGCGCGTCACGTTCCTCGGATCGACGCGGGCCATACGCTGGTATGGGCGGCACCCCGTGCCGAAGTCAATCGCCCGACCGGATTCCGGGGCCGTGCTGTCAAGTGAATACGCACCTCTTTGGCCCGGAATCTCGGGAGATTCGCCATGCGGGCGTCGCCGCCCCCTGGCGCAGTTTCCGCCAATACCGCAGGCGCGGGACCGCGCATCCTGCGCGCCGGAACCACAAGCGGGGACGTCGGGCTGGTGGAGGTCGACACATGATCGCGCGACTGTGGCGCGGCCGAACCACGGCCGCGAACGCCGACGCCTACCATCGCCACCTTGCGCAACGCGTCTTTCCGGCGCTTGCGGCGCTCGACGGCCATCGCGGCGCCCGGCTGCTGCGACGGGCAACGCCGGATGGCATCGAATTCCTCGTGGTGACCTTATGGGAGTCGCGCGCGGCGATCAGCGCCTTTGCCGGCGACGATATCGATGCCGCGGTGGTCGAGCCGCAGGCGCGCGCCGTGCTCGCCGATTTCGACGACACCGCGCGCCATTACGACGTCGTGCTGGCCTGCGGCGGCGATGTCACGCTTCGGCGCGCGGCATCACCGGACGGGGACGAGACCAGCGGGCCCGCAGGAAGGAGCGTGCCGGCAGCTCCCAGAACCGATAGGTGATGTGCGCCACCGCCGTCGTCACGGCGAGCGTCAGCGGGATCAGCGACCAGGTCATCCACTTCCCGCCATGAAGCTGACCGGCATGGACCGCGCTGGTGTAGTAGCCGGTGATCACCAGCACGATCATGTAGTGCGTCAGGTAAAGCGAGTAGGAAATCCGGCCCAGCCACTGCAGGGGCGCCCACAGCAGGATCGGGCAGAACCCGCCGCGGTCGTAGCTGCAGACGATGATCAGCACCGCGAACAGCACCGGCGCGGTGAAATCGGCGTAGGGCACGCGATGGACGGGCACCGCCATCACCGCCAGCAGGGCGGCTGCCGCGCCGAGTTGCAGCCCGGTCAGCATCCGCGTCGTGGGCGCCGGCAGCAGGCCGTACAAGCCGCGGGCGATGATGCCCAGCGCGAAGCCGAGCACGTTTCGCACGAAGCCCCAGTCGTGCATGACATGGATGCTGGGGGTCACGGCTGCCAGCATGGCATAGGCGACGACGGCGAGCAGGCAGGGAACCAGGAAGGGCCTGTGCGGGCGAATCAGCCCGAGCCACAGCAACGCGCCGAAGACGACGTAGGTGTAGAATTCCGTGCTGATGCTCCAGCTCGGAATGTTGAAGCTGGGTCCGCTGAACAGGTGCAGCGCCTGCACCAGCAGCAGGTTGGCGGCAAACGACCAGCCGTCGTTGTGGCTGAACAGCGGCGCGACGGGCTTTACCAACGGGCCGTTGCTGGCCATCACGGCGATCTGGAAGACGACGAAGGCCAGCAGCGTGATGAAGTGCAACGGATAGACGCGCGCGAAGCGCAGCCACAGGAAGCGGCCGAAACCGGCTCTGTCCTCGATCTTGCCGCCGTAGGTATGGAAGATGATGAAGCCCGAGAGGACGAAGAACAGGTCAACGCCGAGATAGAAATTGTTGAAGACGAACGGATAGCCGAGCTGATCGTTCAGGTGATAGAGCACGATCGCGGCGGCGGCGACCCCGCGGATCGCCTCCAGGGACAGGAAATAGACGACGGGTCTGGGGCGGTCCGGCATGCATCACAGCATAGCCGAGAGCGCTCACTCAACGATACGCACTTTTACGTAACTGCCCGGCGCATCCTCCAGCGCCGGCAGGCCGCCACGGGCCGGATCGCGCGCCGGCACCTTGGGACCGCTGAGTGCCGAGAGCCACTTGTCCCAGTCGTGCCACCAGGAGCCCTTGTGCTCGGTGGCGCCGGCAATCCATTCCTCGACGGTCGGCGGGTTGCGCGGCGTGTCGTTGAGCCAGTGCTGGTACTTGTTGGCGCGCGGCGGGTTGACGACGCCGGCGATATGGCCTGACCCGGCCAGCATGAAACGCACCGGGCCGCTGAAGACCTGCGTGATCTTGTAGACCGACTTCAGGGGCGCGATGTGGTCCTCCCTGCCGGCCTGGATGTAGCAGGGGATCCGGACCTGGCGCAGGTCGATCGGCACGCCGGCCAGCGTGATGCCGCCCGGCTGCACCAGCAGGTTCCGCTGGTACATGTTGCGCAGGTAGTAGCTGTGCATCGCCGCCGGCAGGCGCGTGGCGTCGGAGTTCCAGAACAGCAGGTCGAACGGCAAGGGGTCCTTGCCCAGCAGGTAGTTGTTGACGACGAAGGACCAGATCAGGTCGTTGGCGCGCAGCAGGTTGAAGGTGGTCGCCATCTCGCTGCCGTCCATGTAGCCACGCTTGTTGATCATCGCCTCGATGTTGCTGATCTGCTCCTCGTCGGTGAACACCGTCAGTTCGCCGGCATCGGTGAAGTCGACCTGCGCCGTGAAGAAGGTGCAGGCGGCGATGCGCTCGTCGTTCTTCGCCGCCATCCAAGCCAGCGTCGCCGCCATCAGCGTGCCGCCGATGCAGTAGCCGATCGCCGTGACGTGGCGCACGCCGATCGCCTTCTCGATGGCGTCGAGCGCCGCCAGCGGCCCCTCGAGCATGTAGTCGTCGAATGCCTTGCCCGACAGCTTCTCGTCGGGATTGACCCACGAGATCACGAACACCGTGTAGCCCTGGTCGACGGCCCAGCGGATGAACGAGTTCTCCGGCTTCAGGTCCAGGATGTAGAACTTGTTGATCCACGGCGGCACGATCAGCAGCGGCCGCTCGTAGACCTCGGCGGTGGTGGGCGCGTACTGGATGAGCTGCATCAGCTCGTTCTGGAACACCACCTTGCCCGGGCTGGTGGCGACGTTGCGGCCGACCTCGAAGGCCTTCATGTCGGTCTGGCGGATCGCCAGCCGGCCCTTGCCGCGCTCCAGATCCTCGAGCACGTTGCGCAGGCCCTTCACAAGGTTCTCGCCGCCGCTCTCGACGGTGGCGCGCAGCACCTGCGGGTTGGTCGCGACGAAGTTGGTCGGCGCGATGGCGTCGGCAAACTGGCGGATGTGGAAGTCGACCTTGCGCCGCTCCTGTTCGCTCAGGCCCTCGACGTCCTTGCTCAGGCCGGTCAGCCAGCGCGCGGTCAGCAGGTAGGACTGCCGGATGTGGTCGAAGATCGCCTCGTCGCGCCAGGCGGGGTCGGCGAACCGCTTGTCCTTGGGCGCATCGATCACCGGCGCCGCCGGCTTGCCGGCCATGCGATCGACGGTGGTCTGCCAGAGCTGCATGTACTGCTGCCACAGCTCCATCTGGGCGGCGACGACCTTCTGCGGGTCGGCAAGCAGCTTGGCGGTGAAGTCAAGAAAGGTGCCGGTGAGGTTCAGCACGTCACCCGGCGCGGCGGCGGCACCGTCCTTGGCCTGCTTGTCGGCGAACTCCTGCAGCAGCCGCTGGCTGCGCTCGGCGATGTCCTTCCAGGTTTCCTGGAGGACCGTCGGGTCCGGCAGGCGCGGCGTCGGGCCTTGCGTGTCCGCCATCTGATGTTCCTCCCGGAGAGCGCGGATTATCTTGTCAAATCATTGCCTTTATGCCGATTAAGACGATAATCGCGCAAGGCTCCGCTGGCCGGTTTCGGCGTCGGCGGGGCCGCCCGGCCGGGACTCTCGCATGGTCGGCGCAACGCGGTGGTGGAGGCTGCCGGTCTATGGAAAAAGCACTGCCTTTCCGGGAGCTTGCGCATGACGGCTAAGGGACTGACAAGGTTTGCGGTGGTGGCAGGGCTGGCCGCCGGCCTGAGCGCCTGCGGCTGGTTCTCAGACGATTCGCCGCCGCCACAGCGGGTCCAGCCGCCGCCGGCCGAAGATGCCCAGCGCGGCTATCCCAACCTCGGTACCGTGCCGGCCAGGCCGCAGACCTCGACGGCGGCCGACCGGGCGGCCGCGGCCGGCCAGCTCTCGTCCGACCGGGCGCGCGCCCGCTACGGCGACGAAGCCCAGCCGGTCGACGAGACCCGCGGCGCGACCATCGGCTCGACGGTCAGGCCCAAGCCGCCGGAAGCTGACAAGCCGGGGACCCCGGAAGAGGCGCCGGTCGCCAAACCGCCCAAACGCGCGCAGCAGCCGCCCGGCAGCAGTCCGGCGCCGGCGCCGCAGCGTTCCTCATCGGTCGCGCCGGCCCCGGCGCCGGCCGTCGCCGCCCTGTCCGCCGACAAGTTCAGCCTCGACATCTGAGAACCGTCCCGGCACAACCGCCGGCGCCCGACAGCAAGCCCCCGTCCGCCGCCGCCCGGCGGCCATCAAGAAGGCGATCAGCCATGGACGACAGCGAGTTCCACCGTATCCGGCGCCTGCCGCCCTACGTGTTCGCCGAGGTGAACGCGATGAAGGCCAAGGCGCGCGCCGCGGGTCAGGACGTGATCGACCTCGGCATGGGCAATCCCGACCTGCCGACGCCGCCGCATATCGTCGCCAAGCTGGCCGAAGCCGCCGGCAACCCCAATACCCACGGCTATTCCAACTCCCGAGGCATTCCCGGCCTGCGCAAGGCCCAGGCGCGCTACTACGCCCGCCGGTTTGGCGTCGACCTCGACCCCGAGAGCGAGATCATCGTCACCATCGGCTCGAAGGAAGGGCTGGCCAACCTGGCGCAGGCCATCACCTCGCCGGGCGACATCATCCTGGTGCCCAACCCCAGTTATCCGATCCACCCCTACGGCTTCATCATCGCCGGCGGTTCGATCCGGCACATCCCGGTGCCGGGCCAGATCACCATCGACGAGTTCATGCCGGCGCTGGATCGCGCCGTTCGCCACAGCGTGCCCAAGCCGCTGGCGCTGGTGCTTAACTATCCGTCCAACCCGACGGCCCAGGTTGTCGATCTCGATTTCTACCGGCCGGTGGTCGACTACTGCCGCAAGGCCGGCGTCTGGATCCTGTCCGATCTGGCGTATGCCGAGATCTATTTCGACGACCGTCCGCCGCCCTCGATCCTGCAGCTGCCGGGCGCGCGCGACATTGCCGTCGAGTTCACCTCGATGAGCAAGACCTATTCGATGGCCGGCTGGCGTATCGGCTTCGCCGCCGGCAACAGGCGCCTGATCCAGGCGCTTACGCGCATCAAATCGTATCTCGACTACGGCGCCTTCACGCCGATCCAGGTGGCTGCCGTGGCAGCGATCGACGGCCCGCAGGACTGCGTCGCCGAGGCGCGCGCCACCTACAAGGAGCGCCGCGACGTGCTGATCGAGGGCATGAAGGGCGCCGGCTGGACCATCCCCTCGCCGCCGGCCAGCATGTTCGCCTGGGCGCCGCTGCCCGACGCGTTCGCCCAAATGGGCTCGCTGGCGTTCTCCAAGATGCTGCTGACCCAGGCCAACGTCGCGGTGTCGCCCGGTATCGGCTTCGGCGAGTACGGCGATCACCACGTGCGCATCGCCATGGTCGAGAACAAGCACCGCATCCGTCAGGCGATTCGCAACATCCGCACCGTTCTGGCCGACCCCGACAAGTCGCGGGACCTCTACCACCGCGGTGTCGGCGACAACGTCACCCGCCTGAAGGCGCGGGCCTGAGGGGCGGATCCGGCAATCATGTCCCAACCGGTTCGTATCGGCATCGCCGGCCTCGGCACGGTCGGCGCCGGCACGGTGAAGCTGCTGCGCGAGCACGCCGAGCGGCTCGCCCTGCGCGGCGGTCGCGCCCTGCACGTCGTCGCCGCCAGCGCCCGCGACCTCGCCAGGGATCGTGGCGTCGACCTGGCGGGCATCCGTCTGGAGCGCGATCCGCTGGCGCTGGCCAGGGCCGCCGACATCGACGTCGTGGTCGAGGTGATCGGCGGCAGCGACGGCGTCGCGCGCCAGGTGATCGAGACCGCGATCGCCAACGGCAAGCATGTGGTGACGGCCAACAAGGCGCTGCTGGCGCTGCACGGCAGCGCCATTGCGCAGCACGCCGAGGCGAAGGGCGTGATCCTCGGCTTCGAGGCGGCGGTGGCCGGCGGCATCCCGATCATCAAGGCGCTGCGCGAAGGCCTGGTCGGCAACCGCGTCACGCGCTTGTATGGCATCCTCAACGGCACCTGTAACTATATCCTCACGACCATGCGCGAGAGCGGCCGCGAGTTTGCCGACGTGCTGGCCGATGCGCAGAAGCTGGGCTACGCCGAGGCCGACCCGAGCTTCGACATCGACGGCATCGACGCCGCCCACAAGCTGTCGCTGCTGACGGCGGTGGCGTTCGGCTGTCCCGTCAACTTCGCCGGCGTGCACGTCGAGGGCATCCGCAAGGTCGGCGCCCTCGACATCCGCTTCGCCGAGGAACTCGACTGCCGCATCAAGCTGCTCGGCCTGGCGCGGGAATCGGAATACGGCATCGAGCAGCGCGTGCATCCCTGCCTGGTGCCCAAGTCGGCGCCCATCGCCTCGGTCGACGGCGTGTTCAACGCCGTGGCGGTTGAAGGCGACTATGTCGGCGCCACCATGTTCGAGGGCCGCGGCGCCGGCGCCGGGCCCACGGCCAGCGCCGTGGTCGCGGACCTGGTCGACGTGGCGCGCGGTCACGGCCTGCCGGCCTTCGTCGTGCCGGCGGCGCGGCTGGCGGCCAAGCCGGTGTCGCCGATCGAACGGCACCGCGGCGCCTATTATCTGCGCCTGATGGTGCTCGACCGGCCGGGCGTGATCGCCGACGTCACCGCGGCGCTGCGCGACGAGAGCGTGTCGCTGGAATCGATGCTGCAGCACGGCCGGGCGCGTGCGCCGGACGACACCGTGCCGGTGGTGCTGACGACGCACGAGACCGAGGAAGCGGCGATGCGTCGTGCACTGGCGCGCATAGCTGGGCTGGCAGCAATGCGCGAGACGCCGACATTGATCCGGATCGAGAATTTTTGACCGCGCCCGGCGCGGGATCGACGTGACCGACCGCGCAGGCGGCGGCACCGGGGAGGAAAAGACAATGGCCGATTCGCAATCGAAGATGGACCGCAACCTGGCGCTGGAGGCGGTGCGCGTCACCGAGGCTGCGGCGCTGGCGGCGTCCAAGCTGATGGGCCGGGGCAACGAGAAGGCTGCCGACCAGGCGGCGGTCGACGCCATGCGCCAGGCGCTCAACGCGCTCAATATCGAAGGCACGGTGGTGATCGGCGAGGGCGAGCGCGACGAGGCGCCGATGCTGTTCATCGGCGAGAAGGTCGGCAACAAGAACGGCCCCAAGGTGGACATCGCCGTCGACCCGCTCGAGGGCACCGTGCTGTGCGCCAAGAACATGCCGGGGTCGATCGCCACCATCGCCATGGCCGACGGCGGCACGCTGCTGCACGCGCCGGACTGCTACATGGACAAGATCGCCATCGGCCCTGGCTATCCGAAGGGCACGGTCGATCTCGATGCGCCGGTTGAAGAGAACATCATCAATCTTGCCAAGGCCAAGGGCGTGAAGCCCACCGAGATCACCGCTATTCTGCTCGACCGGCCGCGCCACGCCGACAAGATTGCCGCGATCCGGAAATTGGGCGCCGCGGTGTCGCTGATCTCGGACGGTGACGTCGCCGGCGTCATTCACTGCGCCGAGGCCAAGACCGGCATCGACATCTATCTCGGTTCGGGTGGCGCGCCGGAAGGCGTGCTGTCGGCGGCGGCCTTGCGCTGCATCGGCGGCCAGATGCAGACGCGCCTCGTCATCGACACCGAGGCGTTGCAGGAGCGCATCCTCAAGATGGGCATCAAGGATGCCAAGAAGAAGTACGAGATCGAGGACATGGTGAAGGGCGACTGCCTGTTCGCCGCTACCGGCGTCACCACCGGCGCCATGCTCAAGGGCGTGACCTTCGGCAAGGAAGTCATCGAGACCGAGACGGTGGTCATGCGCTCGACCACCGGCACGGTTCGCCGCGTCATCGGTGAGCACCGCCAACTCGAGAAGTTTCATCTGGACTGAGCGGGACCGAACTCGGGCTTCAACCCGTCATCCTGAGGTGCGAGCTTCGCGAAGCGAAGCGAGCCTCGAAGGACGACGGCCCGAGGCTCGCCGGCCGTCCATCCTTCGAGGCCCGCCTTCGGCGGGCACCTCAGGATGACGGGGATAGGCTCGTGGGCTGCGTGCAGCCTAGTGGCTGAACCCCTATATTCCAGGCATGGCCCTGCCTGCCGCCAGCTTCGACGATCGCGAGCGCTATTTCCTCGGCGTGGAGAAATCCGCGACCGGGAGAGCCTGGCGTGACCGGCTCGACGATCGCGGGTTGGCGCGCGCCACCACCATCACGCAGCGGCTCGGCACGCCGGAGCTGCTCGCCCGCGTGCTCGCCGGCCGCGGCGTCGAGGTGGGTGAGGTTGAGGCCTACCTCGATCCGACCGTCAAGAACCTGATGCCCGATCCGTCGGTACTGACCGGCATGGACGCGGCGGCGGCGCGGCTCGCCGACGCCATCCAGCGCAATGAGAAGGTGGCGATCTTCGGTGATTACGATGTCGATGGTGCGACTTCGTCGGCGCTCCTCGCGCGCTTCCTGCGCAGTTGCGGCCTCGACCCGATCGTTCACATTCCCGACCGCATCTTCGAGGGCTACGGCCCGAACGCCGACGCCATCCGCTCCTTCGCCGAGCGCGGCGCGACGCTGCTTGTCACGGTCGATTGCGGCACCACCAGCCATGTCGTGCTGGCGGAGGCCGCAACGCTCGGCCTTCAGGCCATCGTGCTCGATCATCATCTTGCCGACGAGGTGCTGCCGCCGGCGGTCGCGGTGGTGAACGCCAACCGCGCCGACGATCTGTCCGGTCTCGGCCATCTCGCCGCGGTCGGCCTCGTGTTCCTGACGCTGGTCGCGGTGACGCGCGAATTGCGCAAGCGCA
>JAHCJT010000115.1 GCA_026126245.1 Alphaproteobacteria bacterium | reverse complement strand
CGGCTTTGCGCTGGTGCGTGACGCGTCGGGCCATACCGTGATGTCGGCCCGGGCCGCGACGCCGGGCAGCGCGGTGCAAATCGAATTCGCCGATGGCGCGGTTGGCGCCACCATCGACGCCGACGGCAAGCCGGTTGCGCCGGCAAGCGCGGTCGCGCGGCGCGGCAAGCGCGGCGGTGGCGGCCCGCAGGGCGATCTGTTCTGAGAAACGGCCCGCGGCCGGTGATGCGTCCGCAAGAACGCGGTCGCGTGGCGCTGATGCGCGGTTGAATTGCATCGACGTTCGCGCGAGGCTGGCGCCGCACATCCCACGGGAGAAACGTCCATGACCCAGGCCGTCGCCTTCGAACCGCTGCCGAGCGAGATCATCGACCTGTTCGGCGAGGCCAGCACCGCCACCGTCACCATGCAGCTGATGAAGCGCGGCCTGCGCCAGACGGCGATCAACCTGCGGCCGATGAACCCCAACGCCACGCGCATGGTCGGGCCGGCTTTCACCTTGCGCTACATCCCCGGGCGCGAGGACCTGGCCCAGCCGCCCAAGCCGACCGATCCGATCAACGCCCAGCGCATTGCCGTCGAGCAGGCGCCGGCCGGCTCGGTCGTGGTGGTGTCGACCGGCGGCGAACTGCGCAGCGGCACGTTCGGCGACATTCTGGCGGCGCGCATGATGGTGCGCGGCGTCGCCGGCATCGTCTCCGACGGCGCCATGCGCGATGCGCCGGTGCTGCTGACCATGAACCTGCCGGTCTTCGCCGTCTGCCCGACGGCGCCGCCCAGCATGACCAGCCTGCTGCCGGTCGACGTGCAGCTGCCGATCGGCTGCGGCGGCGTGTCGGTGTTTCCCAACGACGTGATCGTGTCGGACGCCGACGGCGTCGTCGTGGTGCCGCGCCACATGGCCGAGGAGGTGGCGCGCGACGCGGCCGAGCAGGAGCACATCGAGAAGTTCATCGCCCTGCAGGTGATGAAGGGCAAGGCGATCCCCGGCCTCTATCCGCCCAACGACGCGACGCGCGCCGCCTACAAGGCCTGGTTGGCGGCCGGCGAGCCGGCCGACTGAGGCGCCGCCGATCGTCGCCACGCGGCGTCGGGCGCCGCCAGCGGCACCAGATTGGCGAGGAACACCTCGGCCGTGCGCCGCCAGGAGTAGCGCGTGGCGTGCGCCCGGCAGGCGGTGCGGTCGACATCCAGGGCCTGCAACGCGGCGGCGCGCAGATCATCGTTCAGCACACCGACCGGCGCATCGCCGACCACGTCGCGCGGTCCGGGCACGGGGTAGGCGGCGACCGGCAGGCCTGACGCCAGCGCCTCCAGCAGGACCAGGCCGAACGTGTCGGTGCGGCTGGGGAATACGAAGACGTCGGCGGCACGGTACAGCGCCGCCAGCTGCTCGCCCTGCTGGTGACCGGTGAAACGCACCTCGGGATAGCGCGCCACGAACTTCGGCAGCAGCGGCCCGCCGCCGACCACCCATTTGTGGCCCGGCAGGTCGAGGTTCAGGAAGGCGGCGATGTTCTTCTCGACGGCGACGCGGCCGACGCACAGCCAGATTGGCCGGTCGCGATCTTCCGGCGTCGCGCCCGGCGGCCGCGGCCGGAACAGCTCGAGATCGACGCCGCGCGTCCAGGCGCGGATGTTGCGAAAGCCGCGCGCCGCTAGCTCGTCGCGGATGCTCTGGGTCGACACCATGATGGCCGACGACGGCGCGTGGAAGCGCCGCATGATGGCGTAGGTCCAGGCGGTCGGGAACAGGAAGCGCGCCCGCACGTATTCGGGAAAGCGCGTGTGGTAGGCCGTGGTGAACGGCAGCTTGCGGCGCAGGCAGATGCGGCGCGCCGCCAGCCCCAGCGGACCTTCGGTGGCGATGTGGATCGCCTCCGGCGCGAAGGCGGCGAGCAATCCATCCAGCCGCCGGGTCGGGAACAGCGCCAGGCGGATTTCGGGATAGGTCGGACAGGGCCAGGTGCGGAAGCGGTCCGGGCCGAACATCTCGACGGTGTGACCCATCTCGGTGAGCTCATGGCGCACCGTGTCGAGCGTTCGCACGACACCATTGACTTGCGGCAGCCAGGCGTCGGTGATGATGGCGATCCGCACGCCGCGCGCCTACTCGGCCGCCAGTCTGGCCGGCGCCGGCACGGCGATGATCCGCCCGCTGCGCTCTTCGGCCCAGCGCAGGATCGACATGCGGCCGCTGTGGTCCTCGACCAGCGCCGTGCAGCTCTCGACCCAGTCGCCGTCGTTGCAGTACAGCACGCCGTCGATCTGGCGGATCTCGGCGTGGTGAATGTGGCCGCACACCACACCGTCGACACCGCGGCGTCGCGCCTCGGCGGCCACGGCGTGCTCGAAGCGGCCGATGTATTCGACGGCGTTCTTGACCTTGTGCTTCAGATAGGCCGACAGCGACCAGTAGGGCAGGCCCAGCAGGCGTCGGGCGCAGTTGAACAGGTAGTTGAGTTTCAGCGCCAGGCCATAGGCCCAGTCGCCCAGGATCGCCAGCCACCGGGCATGCCGCACCACGGCGTCGAACACGTCGCCATGCAGGACCAGCAGCTTGCGGCCGTCGGCCGTCTCGTGAACCGCTTCCTCGCAGACCTCGACGCCGCCGAACAGCAAGCCGCAATAGTCGCGCGCCGCCTCGTCGTGGTTGCCCGGCACGTAGATGACCTTGGTCCCCTTGCGCGCCTTGCGCAGCACCTTCTGCACGACATCGTTGTGGGCCTGAGGCCAGTACCACCAGCGCTTCAGGCGCCAGCCGTCGACGATGTCTCCCACGAGATAGAGGTACTCGCTTTCGGTGTGGCGCAGGAAGTCAAGCAGCATTTCCGCCTGACAACCGCGGGTGCCGAGGTGGATATCCGAGAGATAGATCGCGCGCCATCTCATGGGCGTCGCTCGGTGCGCGGTCATGTAACCAACTCTTGCCGCTTCCCGTTGCGCGTGGCACGAGGGATTGATTCAGTCGCGTCCTTGTACGTTTCCTCGATGATGGCAATGTGAAGCTTGTGCGGCGGTTCCATTACAGCCGGACAGTGCCTGCTGACCCCAATCCCGGTATGACCGCCGCCGATCTTCCCCCGTCACGCCGCTTTCTGGTGATCCGCAACCCGACGGCCGGCCGGCGCCATCCCGGCGTGCTGGATCAGGTTCTGGCCATCGTGCGACGCGGCGGTCTTGCCGCCGAGATTGTCGACACCACCGCGCGCGGCGACGCCGAGCGGCTGGCGCGCGACGCTGACGCCGGCCGCTACGACGGCATCGTCGTGGCCGGCGGCGATGGCACCATCAACGAGGCGGTCAACGGCCTGATGGCGCGTGCGGACGACGATTTGACACTCGGTATCATCGCCCTGGGAACCGCCAATGTGCTGGCGCGCGAAATCGGTGTCGGCACCCGCACCGAGGTGATGGCCAGGACACTGAGCGGCGGCAACGCAACGCCGGTCGCGGTCGGCCGCTTGAACGATGGCCGGGGCGTTCAGTCGCATTTTCTGCTGATGGTCGGCGCCGGTTTCGACGCTCACGTCGTTGCCGGTGTCGACGCCGAGCTGAAGCGGCGCCTCGGCAAGGGCGCCTATGTCTTGCGCTCGCTGGTCGAGATGCTGCGCTACCGCGATCGGCGCTATCGGGTGGAGATCGACGGACAACAGCATGTCGCCGCGTCGGTCGTGGTCAGCAACGGGCGGCTGTATGCCGGGCCGTATGTGGTGGCACCGGCCGCCGATCTGCGCCGTGCATCGCTGTCCGTGTGCCTGTTCGAGCGCGGCGGACGCTGGCAGGTGGCGCGCTACGGTGCGGCGCTGGTGTCGGGGCGGCTACCACGCGCGGCGGGCTATCGCGTCGTCGAGGCCGCCGCGGTGCGCATCGACATGGTCAATGGTGCGGCCGATGCCGAGCCGGTTCAGGTCGACGGCGATCACGCCGCGGCGGTGCTGCCCCTGACCGTCGGAATTGCGCCGCGACGTCTGCGGTTGCTGATGCCGCCAGTCTAGTCAGGGCACGGCGGCGCGCAGGCGACCCAGCGTGTCGGGGCTGGGGTAGCCGTCGGCAGTGACGCCGACGCGGACCTGGAAGTCGCGCAACGCCGCGCGGGTGCGCGGCCCCAGCAGGCCGTCGATATCGTCGCCATACAGGCCCAGCCGCTGCAGTCGCGACTGCAGGTCGACCACCGCATCGCGGGGCAGCGGCACATCGTCGGCGGGCGGCAGTTGGTACAGGCCGGGCCCGCCCTGGATCTGGCGCGCCAACTCGCCGACCGACAGTGCGTAGAGCTGCGAGCGGTTCCAGATCATGATGACCTTGAAGTTCGGCCACATCAGGAATGCCGGGCCGCGATAGCCGGCCGGCAGGGCAATGGCGCCGCGTTCGCCAAAATCGTTCAGGGGCCGACCGCTGGCGTGGCGCACGCCCAGCGCCTGCCATTCGCGCGCCGTGCGCTCGCTGCCCAGGTCGACGCGGGCGTAGTCGAAACCGGACGGCAACCGCACCTCGTCATGCGACGGCTGATCGCGCTTCCAGCCGCTCCTCGACAGGAAGTTGGCCGACGAGGCAAACACGTCGGGCAGGCTACGCCACAAATCGACCCGGCCATCGCCGTCGCGGTCGACGGCATGGTTGACGTAGGTCGAGGGCATGAATTGCGTATTGCCCATGGCGCCGGCCCACGAGCCGCGCATCTGGGCGACGGTCATGTGGTTGCGCGCCAGAATCTTCAGCGCCTGCACCAGCTCGTTGGCGAAGAACGCCGCCCGCTTCGTCTGGCAGGCCAGCGTCGCCAGCGAGCGGATCACGCTGAAGTCGCCGAGATAGCCGCCGTAGTTGGTTTCCAGTCCCCAGAACGCCACGAGATAGGCGGCCTGCACCCCGTATTCGCGCTCGATCGGCTCCAGCACCGGGCGATGGCGCGCCAGCATCTGCTGGCCCTTGGCGATCCGCTCGGGACTGATCGCGTTGCCCAGGTAGCGGCCCAGCGTCAGGGTGAATTCCGGCTGCTTGCCGTCCAGCTCCAGCACGCGCGGATCGGGTGTGATGCCGCGCAGCGCCTGGTCGGCGGTTGTCGCCGGCACGCCTTGCGTCATGGCCGTGTCGCGGATGGCATCCAGGCAGGCACGGAAGTCGCCCGATTGCGCCACGGCCGGCACGCCGGCGGCCAGCAGGCCGGCCGCCAGCAGCAGCGGACGCGCCAGCGTCCGGTATCTTGGCGCCAACAGGCTCCGGGCAAGCACACGCATGGCCGGATAACCATAGGCCGTCAGGGCGGCCCGCGACAACTGACCGGACTGTCGCGATCCGCGTTCTGGGGCAGCGTCCGGCACGCCGGTCACCGCCGTCATTCGCCGGCGATCGTCATGCCCTCGATGCGCACTGTCGGTGCGTTGGTCGCGCCCTTGAACATCAGGTCGCTGGCCGGCGTCATGTTGAGGAACATGTCCTTGAGGTTGCCGGCCACCGTGACGCCGGACACCGGCCAGGTCAGCTTGCCGTTCTCGATCCAGAAGCCGGCGGCGCCGCGGCTGTAGTCGCCGGTCACGCCGTTGACGCCGAAGCCGATCAGTTCGGTGACGTACAGGCCGGCAGCGATGTCGGCGATCAGCTCGTCGACCGATGCGTTGCCCGCCTCGAGGTAGAGATTGCTGGTCGACGGCCCGGGCGGGCCCGACACGCCACGGCTGCCGTGACCGGTGGGCGACAGGTTGAGCTGCCGCGCCGCCGCGAGGTCGAGCAGCCAGGTGGTGAGCACACCATCGTCGATGATGTTCCAGCGCCGGGTCGGCAGGCCTTCGCCGTCGAACGGTCGCGAGCCAGACTCGCGCTTGCGATGCGGATCATCGATCACGCGGATGCCGGGCTTGAAGACGCGCTGACCGAGCCGGTCGAGCAGGAACGAGGTCTTGCGTGCGATCGAACGGCCGTTGATGGCGCCGGCAAGGTGGCCCAGCATGCTGCCGGCGACACGCCGGTCGTAGACCACCGGTGCCTTGGTGCTCTTCATGCGCCGCGGGTTGAGCCGTTTGACGGCGCGCTCGCCGGCGGTGCGGCCGATTTTCTCGGGCGCCTCGAGCTGGCTCTGATAGACGCCGCTCGTCCAGTCGTAGTCGCGCTCCATCGCCGTGCCTTCGCCGGCCAGCACGGCGCAGGACAGCGAATAGCCCGCTCGGCTGTAGCCGCCGGCAAAACCGTTGCTGGCGGCCAGCGCGACCCGCGTGCGTCCCCAGGAGGCGGTGGCGCCCTCCGAGTTGGTGACACCGGCCACGGCGCGCGCCGCGTCCTCTGCTCGCGCACACCAGTCGGCCAGCTGCTCGACCGTCACGTCGCGGCCATCGTCGAGATCGAGATCGGGCCAGTCGTGCGCCAGCAGCTCGGGCGGTGCCAGGCCGCAGACCGGGTCCTCGGGCACGGCGCGCGCCATGGCGACGGCGCGCGTCGCCAGATCCTTCAACCCCGCCGGATCGAGGTCGGTGGTCGACACGATCGCCTGGCGCGTGCCGACAAGGGCGCGCAGGCCGAGGTCGTGGCCCTCGCTGCGCTCCAGTTGCTCGCGCGCGCCCAGCCGCTGGCCGACCGACAGCTGCGTGCCTTCGACATAGATCGCGTCGACCGCATCGGCGCCGGCCGCCTTGGCCCAGCCCAGCACTTCATGCAGACGCTCATGGTCGATAGCGGCGGGGGCTTTCGGCGTCGGCGCTACAATGGCCGGTGCCGCTGGCGCAGGGCGAGGCGATGACCCCGCTGACGCCTGATGCGTCGCCGCCACGACTGTCTTGGGTTTGCTCTTGGCGATAACGGGCGCGGCGCGCGGCGCCATCACGACGGGGCTCGCGGTCTTGCGTAGCGCTGTGGTTGCCGGCTTGGCAGCAACCGCCCGGGGCGCCTTGGCCTTGGGTGCGGCGGATGTGGTCTTGCGCTTGACGCTGCTGGCGCCGCCGGATGCGGCGCGCACCTTCGGCTTGGCCTTGGCCTTTGGCTTGACCTTCGGTGCGCCCTGCTTGGCGGCGGTCGCCTTGGCTGCCGGCCGAGCACCGGCGCTCCGCTTTGTTGCGACTTTCTTTGCAGTAACCTTCTTCTTCGCACTCTTGGACGCCGTCTTTTTTGCCTTCGCCATCAGGAACTCCGCACCCCACCAGGACCGATTGTCGGCGAGGTAGATAGGACACAAACGGCGCGGAAGCGACCCCGTCCACGACAACGGCCGACCGACCAGGCCGCATGGCTGCGACACGCCACGGTCTTGTAGGCAATGCGATGTCCCGGCGCCAGCGCGCCATACCGTCGCTGCGCGCGCTCGGGGCGAAGCCGGTGCTGGTCCCGGTGAGATCAGGAAGGCGGGCGGTGGCGCGGCGTGACGACGCCGGTTGCAGTTGCCGAGCTCAACACCGCCGGCGCGCGACGGCGTAGCGCGCATATCCGCCGTAGAGTGACTGCGCCGTCACCGACAAGGCGCGCGTCTCGCCGACGGCACACAGCGCCGCGGCCAGGTCGTCACGCGGCGAGACGTCGAACAACGCCAGCCAGCGCCGCAGGCCCCGCCGCAGCCAGGCCGGCAACCTCGCCTGATCGCCGAAGTCGAGCACGTGCAATTCGCCGGACGGCGCCAGCAGGTCCGCGGCGCCCGCGAGCACGTCGCGCCAGCCCGGAATCATCGACAGGCTGTAGGAGATGAACACGCGATCGAAGCGAGGCGCGTCGGGCAGCGCGTCGTCGCTGAGGGCCGTTGCGTCGGCGCACACCAGCCGCACGCGCGGTGACAGCCCGGCACCATCGATGCGTCGTTGCGCTGTCGCCAGCATGGCGGCCGACACGTCCAGACCGACAAGGTGCGCGTCGTGGTATCGCCTCGCGGCGGCAACCAGGTTGCGACCGGTGCCGCAACCGATCTCCAGAACCGTGCCGCCGGTCGGCACGGCCAGCCGGTCGATCAGCCGGTCGCGACCCAGCAGATAGTACTTGCGGGTCAGATCGTAGACGTGCCGCTGGTGCCGGTACATCCGGTCCATGCGGACCGAGGCCGGCACGACGCTCACGGTTCAGTCCTGCCGAAGGTAGAGATGGACGCCGCCGTAGATCGCCGAGCGGTCGCGACTTGTCAGGTGGCGCGATGTTTGTTCATCGTAGTGCCAATTGGCCAGTGTCTCGGCGCGCACGCGACCCGGCAACAGGCTCGGCCGGGCGGCAGTGCGGAAGATGACGCGCGCGCCCGGTCGCGCCGTGCGCGTGATCTGCCGCCACAAGGCATTGAGCTGCAAGTCGGTCATCCAGTCCTGCGCATCCAGCAGCACATAGCGGTCCAGCGACTGGGCCGGGCGGGACTCGAGATAGTCCGTCATCGAGCGATGCAGGACCTCGACCCGATCGGCCCGCGCACGCACGGCGTCGAACTGGTCGCGCCGCAGATAGGGCGGCACCGGCCCGGCGGCGTCGCCGGCATAGGCGCGACCGAAGGCCTGCCAGGCGAAGTAGTTGTCGTCGAGACTGAAGCCGCAGGCCAGACGTTCGACACGGTCGCGCAGCACGGTCGCGATATGGCCGCCGGCATCCGCCGCCAGCGCGTCGTACTGGGCCGGCGGAATGCCCAGACCATAGAGCGACAGCCGGTTGCTCGTGGCCCAGCGCACCAGCTTCTTGTCGAACAGCGGCGCCAGCGCGGCGTTGAAGAAACTGCGCTGTTCGTCGAGGCTGCGGGCGCGCAACGCATCGCGCAAGTCGACGCCATAGGCACGTGCCGCCCAGTAGCCGGCGCCAAGAAAACGGCCGAGCAGCCCGTGGCGATAGAGGTTGCGCGCGAACAGGCTCACCCGCCGACGGCCCAGGCCGAACAGGCCGCGGCCCTCCCAATAGGCGCGCGTCGCGCCATCGAGCTGCGGCGCGAGGAATCGCCAATAGGCGGCAACGTTGTCCTTGTCGTCGGCTACGCCAAAGAAGCGATAGAACGACGACCAGTCCGGCAGCTGCCGCGCCGCGGCCAGCTTCAGCCGGCTCAACGCGACATGCGCGCGGTTGAGATCGACGGCGGTGATGCGCCGCGGGTCGGCGGTCAGGTACGACAGGACATTGCAGCCGCCCGACGCGATGGCCACCACGTGGCAATCCGGGCCGATGGCCAACGCCTCGAGGTCGACCTCGGGATCTTCCCAGATCTGCGGATAGACCAGGCCCTTGAAGGCCCAGGTGAAGAGGTGCTCCAGCAGCCCTTCGCGGGACAGCCGACCGTGGCGGTGAACGGCCTGCGCCAGCAGACCGCGACCCTGCTGCGTTTCCACCGTCACGCCCAGCCTCACGCTACATGTCGTTGGCGTGACCTTCTAAGGCGCAAGTGATGTTGGTTTGATGACAGGGGACGGCAATGTCCCCCCTTGGCCTCAGTAGCCCGTGCCATAGAGGACGCGGGCGACGTCGGCATTGCCCTGCGCCATGCGGTAGGCGCCGGCGAGATAGCGCACGCCCCAGGTGAGGTTGGTATCGGGATCGAGCAGCCCGGACGCCGGCCCGCGATAGCCCAGGCCGCGCGCCGTCGTGTACTTGATCTGCATCAGGCCCATCGCGCCGCCGCCGCCGATCACGCGGGGCTGATAGCGGCTCTCCTCGTGAATGATCCGGTGCACCAGTTGCTCGGGAACGCCGTTGGCGCGGGCATGCTTGGCGATCAGCTCATTCAAGCCGGCATTGGGCGCCTGGGCGAGCGCGGCTGCGGACGGCAGCAGCGTCGCCAGGATCGCACCGGTCAGCAACTGGCGGCGGATCATGCGGCTTCTCCCTTTCCTCGCGGGGCCATGCAGGTTCCCTAGCCCGGATCGGGGAAGGCGATCAAGCCGGTCGTTCGCGCTGCGATACGGTTGCAAGGCCTTGTCGCTACCCCGGCGGGCCGCCATCCTGCGGGCGATCCTTTGTTCCGGACGTCACATCATGAAAGCAATTGTCCTCGAATCCTTCGGCAAGCTCGAGATGCGCGACCTGCCGACGCCCAAACCGGGTCCCGGGCAGGTGCTGGTGCGCATCCGCGCGGCATCGCTGAACTATCGCGACCTGCTGATGGTCAAGGGCGGTTACGGCTCGGTGGCCAAGCCGCCATTCGTGCCGGTCTCGGACGGCGCCGGCGAGGTGGCTGAGGTTGGCCCGGGCGTGACGCGCGTCAAGCCGGGCGATCGCGTCACCATGAGCTTCTTCCAGAAGTGGCTGGCAGGCCCGGCGCATCGCCTCGATCCGCGGGCGGTACCCGACAAGGCGCCGCTGGGTGGACCGCACGACGGCACGCTGCGCGAGTTCGGCGTGTTCGACGAGGAGGGCGTGTCAGCGATTCCTGACCATCTGTCCTATGAGGAGGCCGCGTGCCTGCCCTGTGCCGGCCTGACCGCGTGGAGCGCCGTGGTGGCGCAGGCCACGACCGAGCCGGGCGACGTCGTCATCACCCAGGGCACCGGCGGCGTGTCGATCTTCGCGCTGCAGTTCGCCAAGCTGCGCGGCTGCCGCGTGATCGCGACGTCCTCGAGCGATGAGAAGATCGCGCGGCTCAAGGCGCTCGGCGCCGATGCCACCATCAACTACAAGACGACGCCGGAATGGGGCAGGGCGGCGCGCGCCGCCAACGGCGGCCATGGCGTCGACCAGGTCGTCGAGGTCGGCGGCGCCGGCACCCTGGCGCAGTCGATCCGCGCCACGCGCTTCGGCGGTACGCTGAGCATGATCGGCGTGCTGGGCGGCGCTTCGGGCGACGTGCCGGTGGCGCTGATCGTGATGAGCAACCTGCGCCTGCAAGGCATCACCGTCGGCAGCCGCGCCGATCTCGACCAGATGATCCGCGCCATCGAGGTGGCAAAGCTCAAGCCGGTCGTCGACAGCGTCTTCGCCATGGACAAATGGGCCGACGCCATGGCGCATATGACCGCCGGCAAGCATTTCGGCAAGGTGTGCCTTGCCGTCGGCTAGGCGCGCGCGGCGAGGCATGCTCGGCTGTGCGGCGCTGCTGGCCGCTGCGTCGGCCGGCGCCGCGCTGGCGCAAGCATCGCCGTCGTTCGACTGTGCCAGGGCGCGCAGCTCGGCCGAGCGCCTGATCTGTGCCGAGCCGCAACTTGCCGGCGTCGACCGCGACATGGCGGCGGCCTACCGGCGGGCGCTTGCCGCTGTGCGCACGGCCAAGGACCGCGAGACGCTAGGCCGCGATCAGGTCGAGTGGCTGAAAGGCCGCGACGAGGCGTGCTTTTTCGATGACGGCAAGAGCGGCGGCCTGCCGCCGGCCGACCAGCGGCAATGGAGCGCCGGCTGTCTGCTGGCAATGTACGGCTACCGCACCAGCCTGTTGCTGGACGTCGCCGCGCTGGGCCACGTGCCGGGGCCCGGCTCGGGCGCGCCGCTGCCGATGGTGGCTGGCGGCGATGTGGCCGGGCGCTACGCCACCGGCGGCTTCGGCTGGTACGGCAGCATGACGATCGCGCGCAAGGGCGATGCTCTGGAGGTGGCGATCGACACCGTGGCCGGGGCCACCGCTCATGGCTGCAATCTGGCTGGCAAGGCAGCCGTTGCAGGCGACCGGCTGACGGCCGTCGCCCATCACGACGAGGACCGGCCCAGGCCAGACGAACGGTGCACGCTGGTGCTGACGCCGATCGCCGGCGGCTTCAGCGTCGCGGCACAGGAGGGCGAGGCCTGCCGCTTCTTCTGCGGCGCCCGCGGCGTGCTCGAGGGCGACTACTATCGCGTGCCGAACGGCCGCCGCTAGCGGTCGTGCCGTGCCGGCCGTCCCGCTCGACGCTGGCGCGGGCTGTTTCAGATATGACGCTGCTTCGCGCCGTTGGCCCAGTCCGACGTTTTTCGCCGCGCCGTGATCGTGCTAACGTTGCTGCGTTCGTGGGTGCAGCAGCGCCGTGCCGACGAAGGAGAGCACGATGCCGCGTCAAGGCAACAAGTCGCGCTGGCGTAGCGTCGCCATCGCCAGTCTGGTTCCGGTGTTCCTCGGCGGCTCGACCGCGGCGCAGGAGTCGGAGCCGCGCGCCCGCCCGCAGGGCGAGCGCATGCGCCTGCCGGATGCGGTCAAGCGCGCGCTGCCCTCCGTCGTGGCGCTGCGCGCGCTGATCCCGGTCACCGCCCGATCGGCCGAGCAACTCGGCACCGAACGCGCCGGCCACGGCGTGGTGGTCGACGAGCAGGGGCTGGTGTTGACCGTCGGCTATCTCATCATGGAAGCCGAGACGATCGAGATCATCGAGAGCAACGGCCGGCGCATCTCGGCCAGCGTTCTGGCCTACGACTATGAATCGGGCTTCGGCCTGGTGCGCGCGGCCCTGCCGCTGCGGGCCCAGCCCGTGCCGTTCGGCGATTCCGACATCCTGAAGTTCCGCGACGTGCTCACCGTCGCCGGCCATGGCGGCGAGGAGGCGGCGCAGCGCGCTGTGGTCGTCGACCGTCGCGAATTCGCCGGCTACTGGGAGTACCTGCTGGAGAACGCCATCTTCACGTCGCCGCCCTTCAACCTGTTCGGCGGCGCCGCATTGTTGAGCGACGACGGCACGCTGATGGGCATCGGCTCGCTGTTCGTCGGCGACGCCTACCGCGCCCATGGCGGCACGCTGCCGGGCAACATGTTCATCCCCATCAACCGGCTCAAGCCGGTCTGGGAGGTCATGAAGTCGGGTCGCCGGCCGGGTGTCCCCAAGCCGTGGATCGGCGTCTATACGCAGGAGGTGCAGGGCCGGCTGATTGTCGCCTATGTCTCGCCCGACAGTCCGGCCGAGAAGGCCGGCCTGCGGCGCGGCGACATCATCCGCGACGTCGGCGGTGCCGAGGTCGAGGCGATCGCCGACTTCTACCGCAAGCTGTGGGCGTCTGGCTCCAGCGGCGCCATGGTCCGCCTGGGCATCGAGCGCGACGGCGTGCCCGAGGAGATCCTGGTGCGCTCGATCGACCGCTACAAATATCTCAAGCTCGACTCCAGCCTGTAGGGCGACGGCGTCCCAGGCGGCGCCGACGCGGGCGTTGACTCGCCGGTGGGCCCTCTCTAGCTACATCCAGAACCCAGCGGCGGTCGGGCGACCGTCGCGCGGCCGGCGCAGAGGAGGAACGACGATGGCCAAGGCCTTCGCGTCGCAAGCGGACCTGAAAGACAAGAAGATCACGTTCAGCCGGCTGTCGGAGCATGCCTACGCCTTCACCGCCGAAGGCGATCCCAACACCGGCATCATCATCGGCGACGACGCCGTCATGGTGCTCGACACGCAGGCCACCCCGGCCATGGCGCAGCAGGTCATCGAGCGCATTCGCACGGTGAGCGACAAGCCGATCAAGTATGTGGTCCTCAGTCACTACCACGCCGTCCGCGTGCTGGGCGCCACGGCCTACGGCGCCGAGCACATCATCGCCAGCGAGGCGACGCGCGAGCTGATCGTCGAGCGCGGCATGCAGGACTGGAAGTCGGAGTTCCAGCGCTTCCCGCGCCTGTTTCGCGACGCCGACTCGATTCCCGGCCTGACCTGGCCGACCATCACCTTCGGCGATCGCATGTCGATCTGGCTGGGCAAGGTGCAGGTCGACATCATTCATGCCGGCCGCGGCCACACCAAGGGCGACACCATTGCCTGGCTGCCCGAGGAGAAGGTGCTGTTCTCCGGCGACCTCGTGGAGTTCGGCGCCGCGCCCTATGCCGGCGACGCCTATTTCCAGGACTGGCCGCAGACCCTGGAGCGGCTGCGCGAGATGAAGGCGACGGCGCTGGTGCCGGGCCGCGGCGAGGCACTGATGACGCCGGAGGCGGTCGATCAGGGCCTCAGCGGCACGCAGGCGTTTGTCACCGAACTGTTCGCCGAGGTCAGCAAGCGCGCCCAGGCTGGCGGCGACCTGAAGACCGCCTACGATGCGGCCATGGCCAAGCTCGGCCCGCGTTACGGCAACTGGGTGATCTTCGAGCACTGCATGCCGTTCGACGTGTCGCGCGCCTACGACGAGGCCAAGGGCATCGAGCATCCGCGCATCTGGACGGCCGAACGCGACATCGAGATGTGGAAGTCGCTGGAGTAGACACGCGGCGGCCCGGCACACAAAAGCGCGGCGCGCGGGAAGCGGCTCCATGGGCAGCTACGTCTATCCCCGATACGACTACGCGCCGCCACCCGAGCTGACGGTCGGCGGCTGCGCGACGCAGACCTATCCCGTCGTGATCGTCGGCGCCGGCCTGGTCGGGCTGACCCTAGCGCTCGATC
>JAHCJT010000114.1 GCA_026126245.1 Alphaproteobacteria bacterium | reverse complement strand
GGGCGCCAGGAACTGCAGCGGCGCCGGATCGGAGGCGGTGGCGGCGACGACGATGGAGTATTCCAGCGCGCCGTTGTCCTCCAGCGTCTTGACGATCTGGGCCACGGTCGAGCGCTTCTGGCCGACGGCGACGTAGACGCAGTACAGCTTCTTCGATTCGTCGTTGCCGGCGTTGATCGGCTTCTGGTTGATGAAGGCGTCGATCGCGACGGCCGTCTTGCCGGTCTGACGGTCGCCGATGATCAACTCGCGCTGGCCGCGCCCGATCGGCACCAGCGAGTCGATGGCCTTCAGCCCGGTCTGCATCGGCTCGTGCACCGAGCGGCGCGGAATGATGCCCGGCGCCTTGACCTCGACGAGGCGGCGCTCGGTGGCCTGGATCGGACCCTTGCCGTCGATCGGCTCGCCCAGACCGTCGACGACGCGGCCCAGCAGGCCCTTGCCGACGGGCACGTCGACGATGGCGCCGGTGCGCTTGACGGTGTCGCTTTCCTTGATGTTGCGGTCGTCGCCAAAAATCACGACGCCGACATTGTCGGTTTCGAGGTTGAGCGCCATGCCCTTGATGCCGCCCGGGAACTCTACCATCTCGCCGGCCTTGACGTTGTCCAGGCCATGCACGCGCGCGATGCCGTCGCCGACCGACAGCACGGTGCCGACTTCGGCGACTTCCGCTTCGACGCCGAAATTCTCAATCTGCTTTTTGAGGATGGCCGAAATTTCGGCCGCGCGGATATCCATCACCCCACTCCCTTCATGGCCAGCCGCAGTCGCTGCAGCTTGGTGCGTACCGATGAATCGAACATACGCGATCCGACCTTGACGATCAGGCCACCGAGCAGATCGGCATCGACGCGCGCGTTGACCGTCACCTTGTTGCCGACCAGACGCCGCAGCGTCTCCGACAGCGCCTGCATCTGCGCCTCGCTCAGCGGCGTGGCCGATACGACGTCGGCCGCCGTCTCGCCGCGCCGCCGCGCCAGTTCGGCAAGGTAGGCTGAAATCATAGCAGGCAGATCACGCAACCGGCCGTTCTGACAGGCCACGCCGACAAACCGCCGCACCAGCCCACCGGCACCGACAGCTTCCAGCAGCGCCGCCATGGCCTTGCCCTGGGCGTCGCGGCCGATCACCGGGCTGGCGACGACGCGCCGCAGGTCGGCGCTCTCGTCCATCATCTGCCGCAAAGTCGTCAGGTCGCCGGCCACCGCGTCGAGCTGTTTCTGGGCATCAGCGAGCTCGAACAGCGCGCTGGCATAGCGCCCGGCAAGGCTGGCCGGACCGGATGCTTCAGTCGACACGATCTGGTGTCCCCAAGGGCCGGATCATGGGGTGTGAACCCCTTGGAATAGCGTGCGTTTTTCCAAAGAATGGACCTCGCGAGAGCCCGCCCCCGAAAAGCGCGGGCGGTAGCTAGCACACGCGTTTGGGGGATGCAAGCAACCCCCCTTGGAGGTTCATGGCGGCGGAACCGGCCGCCGCGGCGGGCGGACACGCGGCATTCATTCTGACGTCAACCTGACGCCATGCATTTACCTCTTCGACCGGTTGGCCTATCGTTAATGCGTCCTTGTCGGCGTCCGGTGGGTTGTGGGGCGCACGGCTCCGTCGGGGAGGAGTCCGATCATGGTTCGAGTGGCATGACCAGCGCCCTGGTGCAGACAATTGATCACGCGTTGATGGGGCTGTGCGGCCTGGGATACTTCCGTATCACCCGCGACTCCACCATTGCCGAGCGTGCACAGTATTTCGCGCACTACGTCCGCACGGCGCCCCAGCCGCAGGTGTCGATCCTCGATGTCGGGTGCGGCAGCGGCGCGCCACTGATGTGGCTGGAGCAGATGCCAGACAAGGTCGGCTCCTACCTCGGCATCGACCGCGATGTCATGGGCCAGGAGCGCCGCTTCGAGAACTCGACGATCCCGCACGCCTTCCGCACGGTCGATCTCGACGCCTCCTGGGACTTCGGCCGTTTCGACCTGGTCGCCTGCCTCGAGGTCATGGAGCATCTGGTCGACGACCGCTCGCTGTTCGCCAAGCTGTGCTCGCAGGTGGCGCCGCACGGCCGGCTGCTGATCTCGACGCCCAGTTCGCCGTTCGTGGCCCGCATGGGCAAGGTCATCCCCGGCTTCGATCGCGTCTCGCCAACCCAGGACGGCGATCACGTGCGCATGGGCTATACGATCGACGAATTCCGCGCGATGGCCGACGCCAACGGCATGGAAATCCTGTCGGTCGACTGGCTGTCGCGCTTCGATACCGAAGAGCTGCGCTGCTCCTTCAACATGCTCGGCATCACCAGGCGCCTGTGGCACAACTGGCGCTACCCGCGGGACAACGCCAACGACGCCTGGGTGATCGGCGGCGATCCTGCGATTTGCGCCGACACCTACTGGAGCATCGGCGTGTACATGCGAAAGAAGACGGTCAACGGGGCCCAGGCGCCAGAGGGATGACGCCGGGCCCGTCGGCCCTGCGGCGTCGGCTGCTCGATCCCGGTACTGCGGCTCACATGAACGAGTAGGGATCGATGTCGACCTGTACGCGCACGGACGACGGCACAACGACGCGCGCCAGCCAGTCGGCGATCGCTTCCTGCACGCGAAAGCCGCGCCCGCAGCGCAGCAACAGGCGGCGGCGGTAACGGCCGCGCAACAGCGACAGCGGCGCCGGCGCCGGCCCCAGCACCCTGACCCCGTCGATCGTCGGTGCGGCACGCGCCAGCGCCCGCGCCGTTTCGTCGGTCGCGGCTTCGTCGGGACCCGACACGATCAGCGCCGCCAGCCGGCCGAACGGCGGCCAGCCGGCGCTTTGGCGGGCCGCCAGCTCGGCGGCGACAAAGCGGTCGCGATCGCCGCTGGCCAGCGCCTGGATCACCGGGTGCTCGGGCATGTAGGTCTGCAGCAGCGCGCGGCCGGGTCGCGCTTCGCGCCCGGTGCGGCCGGCCACCTGGTAGAGCAGCTGGAACGTGCGTTCGGCGGCGCGCAGGTCGCCGCCGGCGAGTCCAAGATCGGCATCGACGACGGCGACCAGCGTCAGCAGGGGAAAGTGGTAGCCCTTGGCCGCCATCTGGGTGCCGATGATCAGGTCGATATCGCCGGCCGCGATGCGCTCGACCATCGCCTGCGCGGCACGGCGCGTGCCCACCGTGTCGCTGGCGAAGATCTCGGTGCGCTTGTCGGGAAACAGCGCCAGCGCCTCTTCGGCGACACGCTCGACGCCGGGGCCGCACGGCACGAACGACTCACGCGCGGCGCAGGCCGGGCAGGTGGCCGGCAGCGGCGCGCCGTAGCCGCAATGATGGCAGATCAGCCGGCCGCGAAATCGGTGCTCGACCAGCCAGGCGCTGCAATGCGGACATTGCAGGCGGTGGCCGCAGGTGCGGCAGAGCGTGAGCGGCGCATAGCCGCGACGATTGAGGAACAGCAGCGCCTGCTCGCCGCGCGCCAGCGTGTCGCGCAAGGCGGCCTCGACCGGCGGCGCCAGCCAGCGACCGCGCAGCGGCGCGTCGCGGCGCAGGTCGACGATCTCGACGTGCGGCAGGCAGGCGCCGCCATGCCGGTCGGGCAGGTGCAGCACGTCGTAGCGACCGGCGCGGGCGTTGGCGACGCTCTCCAGCGACGGCGTCGCCGACGCTAGCACGATCGGCGCGCCGGCCAGGCGGGCGCGCACCACCGCCATGTCGCGCGCGTTATACAGCGCGCCGTCCTCCTGCTTGAAGGCGCCGTCGTGCTCCTCGTCGACCACAACGACGCCAAGGTCCGCGAACGGCAGGAACAACGCCGAGCGGGCCCCGACCACGACGCGCGCCCGGTTCTCGGCGACATCGCGCCAGGCGCGCCGCCGCTCGGCGCCAGTGAGGTCGGAATGCCATTCGGTGGGCCGGGTGCCAAAGCGCCGCGCGAAGCGTTCCAGCCACTGCGCCGACAGCGCGATCTCCGGCAGCAGCACCAGCGCTTGGCGGCCCTGCGCCAGCGCGGCGGCGATGGCCTCGAAGTAGACTTCCGTCTTGCCGGCGCCCGGCACGCCGTCGAGCAAGGTGGTCGAGAAGCGTCGCGCCTCGACCTTAGCGACGAGATCGGCGGCAGCGGCGGCCTGCGCCTCGGACAGCACCGGCCCCTGCACCGCCGCCCAGGGCTCCGCGATGCGCAGCGGCGGGCGCTGCACCGCCTCGACGAGGCCGGCCTCGACCAGCGCCTTGACCACGGCCGTGCCGACGCCCGCCTGGCGCGCCACCTCGACCAGCGACAGCGCCGGCGCGCCGTCGAGAAATTCCAGCACGCGCTGCCGGGCGGCGGTCAGCTTCACCGCGGCTCGCGCGGCGGCGACGTCTGGCGACGCAGCCAGGCGGTACACTGTCTCGGGCCGCGGCGGCTCGAGCGCCTCGGGCACGCTCATTGCCATGCGCAGCACGGCGCCGGGCGGCGTCAGGGTGTAGGCCGCCACCCAGGCCACGAAGCGACGCATCGCCTCGGCCATCGGCGGCACCGCCAGGACGCGCTCCACGTCGCGCAGCTTGCCGGGGTCGACGTCGCCACGCGGCGGTCCCCACACGACGCCGGCCAATTGCCGTTTGCCCAGCGGGACGCTGACGAAATCGCCGGGCGACAGCGCCATGTCGTGCGGCACGCGATAATCGTAGGCGTCGGCCAGCGGCAGCGGCAGCAGCACTGCGACCGTTTCGTGGGCCGGCGCTTCGCCCGGACCGGGTCCCTCGCCTTGCCCCCTCGTGGGCCATTCGTTAGAAGAGGCATCGCGTCGCGGCGCGCTCATGCGCGCACCATATCGGGCGGCGCGCGCAAGGGAAACGGCGGGGCCGGTCATGAAATTCTTCGTCGACACGGCCGATGTGGCCGAGATTCGCAGTCTGGCGGCGAGCGGGCTGCTCGACGGCGTCACGACGAACCCGTCGCTCGTCGCCAAGGCGGGCCGGCCGATGCTCGACATCATTCGCGAGATCGCCGAGATGGTACCCGGCCCGGTCAGCGCCGAGGTCACCGCCACCGATTTCGACATGATGCTGAAGGAAGGCCGCAAGCTGCACGCGATCGGCCAAAAGGCGCACGACAACATCGCGGTCAAGGTGCCGCTGACGCCCGACGGGCTGCGGGCCTGCAAGGCGCTGTCGTCGGACGGCATCATGGTCAACGTGACCCTGTGTTTCTCGGCGGCGCAGGCCATTCTCGCCGCCAAGGCCGGCGCCACGTTTGTCTCGCCGTTCGTCGGCCGGCTCGACGACATCGGCCAGGACGGCATGGCGCTGATTGCCGACATCGTGCAGATCTACCGCCAGTATCCGGCGTTCAAGACCGAAGTCCTCGTCGCCTCGGTGCGCCATCCGCAGCACGTTGTCGCCGCCGCCAAGATGGGCGCGCACGTCGCGACCGTGCCGCCCAACATCCTCAAGCAGCTCTTCAAGCACCCGCTGACCGACAGCGGCCTGAAGGCCTTCCTCGACGACTGGGCCAAGACCGGGCAGTCGATCCTCTGAGCGTCACGCAGGACACCGACATGCCGGACATCGACGCGCGCGACAAGACCAAGACCGGACTGTCGGCCGACGACGTCGTCGCCTACCTGCGGGCGCATCCGGATTTTCTCGTGCGCCATCCGGCCCTGCTGGACGTGATCCAGATCCCGCCCCGCCAGAGCGGCGCCGGCGTCGTCGACATGCAGGTCGCCATGGTCAAGCGCCTGCGCGCCAACATCGACAAGCTGCGCGCCGTGCAGCAGGAGCTGATTAGCGCCGGCCGCGCCAACCAGATCACCCAGAACCGCATCCACGTGGCGGTGCTCAGCATCATCCAGGCGACCAGCTTCGAGAAACTGATCCACACCGTGACGCACGAGCTGCCCGGCCTGCTCGACGTCGATTTCATCGCGCTGGCCATCGAGGGCACCGAGGAAGCGCCGCGCCGCGTGCCGGTGCGCGGCGTCTACGTGCTGGCGCCGGGTGCGATCGACGCGGCGCTGGGGCCGGGCGAAAGCGCGCGCCTGCGCGGCGACATCATCGGCGAGGAAGCCTTCTTCGGTCCGGTCGCGCGCCACGTGCGCTCGGACGTGCTGGTGCGCCTGCGGGTCTCGAGCGGTTCGCCCGACGGCGTCATCGCCTTCGGCTCGCGCGACGGCGGCACGTTCGGCCCCAACCAGTCGACCGAGCTGCTGTTCTTCCTGACCCGCGTGCTGGAAAACACGATCCGCGCCTGGCTCGACCTGCCGGAGTGACGTCGCGACGGCACGCCGGCGCGGCTGGACAGCGGCCGACGCCCGACTCACACTGGCCGGACGCGATGCCGTTGCCGCCATGAAACGCCCGTCTCCGCTCGATCCGCCGCCATCCGGCCCGCCCCTGCTCGCCGCCGGCGAGGATGTGGCGGCGGCGCTGGCCGCATGGACCGGGTGGCTGGTGGCCGAGCGGCGCGCCGGCGACCGCACGATTGCCGCCTACCGGCGCGACATCCACGATTTCCTCGCCTTCGTCGCCCAGCATCGTGGCGGACCGGCGGACCTCGCGGCGCTGGCCGGGCTGCGCCAGGCCGACTTCCGCGCCTGGCTGGCGCGCCGGGCGCGCGACAAGTTCGCCCGCACGTCAACCGCCCGCGCGCTGTCGTCGGTGCGCGGCTTCTTTCGTTTCCTCGAGCGTCGCGGCCTGGCCAGCAACACGGCCGTGGGCTTGCTGCGCACGCCGAAGCTGCCGAAATCGATCCCCAAGGCGCTGACCGTCACCGACGCGCGCGACCTGTTGGCCGAGACTGAGGTCGACGCGGCGCTGGAATGGGTCGGCCGGCGCGATACCGCCATCGTGACCCTGCTGTACGGCGCCGGCCTGCGCATCGCTGAGGCGCTGTCGCTCACCAAACGGACCGTCGAGGAGCTGTTGCGCAGCCGCGCCGCGACGCTGGCGATCACCGGTAAGGGCGGCAAGCAGCGCATCGTGCCGCTGCTGCCGGCCGTCACCGCGGCGCTGGCCGCCTACCGCGCCGCCTGCCCCTTCCTCGCTGCGGCAGCGCCGGGCGACCGCTTCTTCATCGGCGCGCGCGGCGCACCGCTGGATCCCGGCGTGGTGCAACGCGCCATCCGTCGTCTGCGGGCGCGGCTGGGCTTGCCGGAGACCGCCACGCCGCACGCGCTGCGGCACTCCTTCGCCACCCACCTGCTGGGCGCCGGCGGCGATCTGCGCACGATCCAGGAACTGCTCGGCCACGCCTCGCTGTCGACCACGCAGCGCTACACCGACGTCGATGCCGCACGCCTGTCGGCAGTGTATCGCGCCGCCCATCCGCGGGCCCGCGGCGACGCCTAACGCAGCCGCCGGTCGATGAAGCTGTCGAGGTCGACCAGAAAGCGGGCGTAGGCCGGCGCGTGATAGCCGTAGTGCGCGCCGCAGCAGTCATTGGGCTTGCTGCGGTTGCCGGCGGTCGCGAGGTAGGTGACCGGCAGGCCGACAGCGTCGAAGCTGTGGTGCGCACCGGGATAGATCCGGGTTTCGATCCGGTCGCGGCCGGTCGCGACGCGCGCCAGCATCGCCTCGCATTGGCGCACCGGTGTCCAGTCGTCCAGTTCGCCCATCGCCATCAGCACCGGCTGATGCGCCACAGGTGCAGCGCCGCCCGCGAGCAGACCACAATCGGGATAGACCGCGATCACGGCGCGCACGTCGAGTGCCTTGTCGGCGCGCAGTGCCCGCAGCAACACGACGCCGCCGCCATAGGAATAGCCCATCACCGCCACGCGGTCGGCCGCGACGTAGGGTTGCGCCTTCAGCCAGGCAACCGCGGCGTCGATGTCGCGCGTGCGATCCGTGGCCTGGGCAAGCGTCGGCCAGTTGCGCGTGCAGGCGGCGACGATGCCACGGGCGCCAAAGCTGTCGACCAGCAGCGCCACCAGCCCCCGCTGCGAGAGCCGCTGGGCCATGCGCGTGATGTTCACGCCGATGCCGCCGCAGCCGTGAAAGATCGCCACCGCCGGCGCGCCGCCCGGCACCGCGGCCGGCCGGAACAACGTGCCGCCGATCGCGGCCGGCGGACCACCCCCGGCAATCGGCAGGCGCACGTGCTGTTGTGCCCGGGCGTCGGCGAGCGCCGCGAACGCGGCCAGCGCCGCTAGCAGCCCGATGACCGGCTTGCCGTTCACGGCCGCTCCAGGTGCTGGCGCAGGAAGGCGTCGACCTTGCCCCGCGCGTCGCGATAGGCCGCCTCGTCGTAGCCGATCCAGGCACCACAACATCCGCCCGGCTTGTTGCGGTTCCTGACCTCCGGCCGGAAGCGCGGCACCAAGCCGACGCTGTCGAAGCCGTGCAAGGCGTCGGGATACGTATGCAGCGACACCGGCGCACCCGTCAGCCGCGGTAGGAGTTCGTGGCATCGCTGCGACAGCGTCCAATCGTCCTTGTCGCCGATCAGGATCATGGTTGGACGCTGCGCGTCGAACCGCTTTTCGGTCCGGCCGCGCAGCGTGCAGTCGGGATAGAAGGCGACGGCAGCGGCGAACCCCGGCTCCGGCAGCGGCCGACGGTCGCCATCCTCCTTCAGGGTTGCAAATAGGGTCGCAGCGCCGCCGTGTGACTGGCCGATGACGGCGATCCGCTCGGCGCGCACAAAGGACTGCGTCTTCAGCCATGTCGTGGCGCCGGCGATGTCGAACGCCCGGTCGCGAGCATTCACCGGCCGCGTCCCGCCTGTGCACACCTCCTTCACGCCGCGCCCGCCGAAACTGTCGACCATCAGCGCCGCATATCCCCAGCCGTTGAGCACCGCCGGCCAACGCCGCGTCGCGTTGCTGACGCCGCCGCAGCCGTGCATGAGCACGACGGCAGGCCGCGGCTCGTCGCCCGCCGGCCGGAACAACTTTGCCGTCAGCGTCAACGGTTGGCCATCGGGCAGCGCCACCGGAAACGACACGGTCGATTGCGCGCCGGCCGGTACCGCCGCGAGCCCCGACACCATCAGCGCCACACAACAGGCGATCCGCCAGATCATGAACCCGCCGCCTCATCGCGCCGCGACCACCAGAGCGCCAAGGGCCCCAGCAATCCGGCCGTCGCCATCAGCGCGAAACCCACCAGCCAGCCGGAGGCACTCATGGCGCCGCCGCCGAGATCAAGCGCAATGCCGACGCCCCACGCGCCGACCGACGACAGGCCAAAGCCAACCGTCGAGTGCAACGCCATCGTCGCGCCGCGATAGCGCGGATCGGCGGCCCGCGTCATGCCCGAGGTCAGCGAACCGGAATCGCCGGGCACGGTGGTGGCATACGCCATCACTAGCAGCAGAAGCAGCCATGGCGATCCGCCGGCCGAGATGCCGATGGCCAGTGCGACGAGCGCCGAGGCGATCATGATGGCGGCGATCGTGCGATGCCGTCCGAAACGCATGGCGCATTCATTGCCGAGGATGCTGGCCGGCATGGCGAGCACCGTGACCACGACGCTGACCGTGATCGGATCGAACGGCGCGGCGCCGGCCGTGCGCGCCACGACGAACGTCCAGAACGCCACGATCCAGGTGCGCATGCCGTAGAGCTCGAAGCAATGCGCGCCATATCCCAGGATGTACCCCAGGGCGAGGCGATTGCGCAGCACCGGGCGGATATCGATCAGACGCCCGTCGGCCGGCGGTGGTTTCACCGGCCGCAACGCCAGGGCCACGACGACCATCACCAGCGGCGCCAGGCCGGTCACCAGAAAGGCCGCGCGCCAGCCGTGATCGGCCGCGACCAGCTGCGAGATCAGGAACGACAGTCCGACGCCGACCGAGAACGTCGCGGTATAGAGCGTGATGCTGCGCGAGGCGTCGCGGGTATCAAGCCGGTCGGTCAGCGCCTTAAGGCCGGGCATGTAGGCGCCGGCGAAACCGATGCCGGCCAGCGCCCAGATGAGCGACGCCGAGACGAGATCCGTGGCGAACACGCCGAACACCAGCGTCGCCAGCGCGCTGGCCAGCGAGCCGACCAACAGGATCAGGCGCGCATCGAGCCGATCGGTCAATGTGGTGAGCACCGGTACCGCCAGCATGTAGCCGAAGGCATAGGCACTGGCCATCAGGCCGGCTTCAGCATTGCTCAAGCCCCACGCCGGGACCAGATGCGCCGGCATGACCGCCGGAACCACCACGTGCGGGATGAGGTTGCCCACCTGCCCGAGGCACAGGGCGGCCACGAGGCCGCGGCCGCTCAGGTGCATGGCGGCAAATCCGTGCCGGCGGAGACCGCGCGGAAACTGGAGATCTTGACGATGTTTGCCGACGCTCGGCGCATCGATCGAGCATGCCGTCATCGGCGAGCGGCAATCAACAGCCGCTCAGCGGCCCCAGCGCAGGACCGGAATCCAGCCCATCAGGCCGGCGACGGCGACGGTGGCAAAGGCAAGGCCCCAATCGTCCGTCGTATGATTGCCCACGACATCGAGCACGAGGCCGACGATCCACGGCCCCATGAAGCCGCCGGCGAAACCCAGCGACGTGTGCAGTCCCATGGCCGCGCCGGCCCGGCCTTCGGGCGCATTGGCGACAAGGCTCGCCGTCATCGCCGGCGAATCGAGATAGCTGAGCCCCATCACCACGACCAGGAACACGGAGGCGGCACCATATCCCAGCCAGCCACCGACCCAAGGCAGGCTGAGCGTGCCCAGACTCGAGAGCACCATGGCGATCAGCACCAGCCGGCGCCGTCCCAGACGCACCGCCAGTTCGCCCCCCAGCAATGAAGCCGGGATTGCCGCAAATGCCGCCACGGTCGCGATATCTGCCGGGCCGAGCTTGATGCCGGTATGACCGTTCGAGTTGGTCGCGACATAGGTGAGGTAGGCGACCGCCCAGGACACCAGCGCCAGCGCTTCCCAGGTGTGACCGCACTGGCCAATGATGAAGGCCATCGCCGGCTTGTGCCGTAGAACCGGCCGGTAGTCGAACAGGGTGCGCAATTTGGGAAGCACCGCCGGCGGATTGCGGCGCATCGGCATGAACAGGAAGTTCATCCCGAAGGCCAGCGCCGCCATCGCCGCCACAAAACCGAATGCCACGCGCCAGCCGAACACCGGCGCGACCTGGCCCGCGACCAGGACCGAAAGCGCGACCCCCGTGCTGAACGACACCAGATAGAGGGTAGTCGCTCGCGCCTTGAGCCTGGGCTCGTCGATCGAGTCAACCAGTGCCCTCAGACCCGGCATGTAGGTGGCGGCAAAGCCGGCGCCGTAAAACCCCCGGATCAGCAGCGCGCTGGTGAATCCGTCCGCCCAGTAGGCGAAAGCGTAGCAGGTGACGACCACCAGCGCCGAGCCGACCAGAACGATACGCCGCGGATCAAAGCGATCGGTCAGCGCCGACAACACCGGCACGGCGAGCATGAAACCGAAATACTGGCAACCCGCGATCCAGCCCGCCTCGCCGTTGCTGAGGCCCCATTCGCCGCGGAACATCGGCAACAGTGTTGAATAGCCGTTGGCGCCCAGCATCGACAACGTCTGGGCCACACAGACAACGGCAATCAGCAGACGTGGGTCCATCACTTGACAACTAAAACGCGAACTTATGAGGACAGCGGGGCTGCTCGTGGCGCCGGGCGCACACTTGCCCCTGGGCGTATTCCGTCCGTGAATCGCGCGCCTGCATCCCGCGAAATGAACCCTTCATCGGCGTCTTTCCGGGAAAACTGGTCGAATCCGGTGGGTGCTTGTCCCGTCGTTGCCCCATCGTCAGTCCGGCGGACTGAATCAGGGTCGCAGGCGAATATAGACATTCTCCAATCTGGTTGTGTCAAAATACAACCTATGGACGTATGCGATGGGATGAATAAATCCTTCTTACCACGCTTCCATAGGGCAGGCAAAGCCTCGTTGCCGAATCGATCCGGCGTGCCCACATTCGGCTGACCGCAGACCGATCTGGAAGACCGGACGAATGATCGAGAATCGCTCTTTCGAGAAACTGGGCAGGGCTGATCATGGCTGGCTGAAGGCCCGCTTCCATTTCAGTTTTGCCGACTACATGGACCCGCGGCGCATGGGCTGGGGCGCATTGCGTGTGTGGAACAACGATCGCATCGCGCCGGGCAGCGGCTTCCCGCCGCATCCCCACCGCGACATGGAGATCGTGACCTATGTCATGCGCGGCGCGATCAGCCACGAGGATCATCTCGGCAATCGCGGCCGCACCGAGGCCGGCCAGATCCAGGTGATGAGCGCCGGGACCGGCATCATGCATGCCGAGTACAACCGCGAACCCGAAGAGACGGAGTTGTTCCAGATCTGGCTGCTGCCCAACCAGTTGCGCGTCAAGCCGCGCTGGGAAACGGTGACGTTCCCGGCGGCTGACCGCGCCGGCCGGCTGGTGCCGCTGGCGTCCGGCCGTGCCGAACACACCGGCGCCATACCGCTGTACGCCGACGGCGCGTTGTTCGCCGGCACGCTGACCGCCGGCCAGTCGGCCACGCTCCGCCTCGACGGGCGGCCGGCCTATCTGGTGCCGGCGCGTGGCGCGATCACCGTCAACGGCGTGGCGGCGCAGGCGCGCGACGGTGTGGCGATCGACGGCGAAGCCGAGGTCGTGCTGGCGGCTACCGCTGACGCCGAGATTGTCATGGTTCAGGCGGGCGCGGCGCGTTAGAGCCGTCCCCGATCTCACAGACCCCGCCGCGCGCGCTGGCGCCGGCGGAAATCGACGCCCTGGACGGAAGGCACCCGCTCGGAACGAGCGAGCGCAGCGCGGCCGCGGCCGGCGCGGCCCGCTACTTCAGCCGCACGCCATCGATCGTGGCGCGAATGTCGTTGGGAAACAGCGGTTGGCCGGGGGGCGCACACTGCACGGCGGCAAAGACGTGTGTGTAGCCCTGGCCGCGCGGTGCACCGGTCTTGCGCAGGGCGACGCAGTTCGCGCCGTCGCCGCGGAAGGTCATGAATTCGGCACCGCCGTAGGTCAGCACGGCCGACCAGTCGGTACCGTTCTGGGTGACGGCGTTCAACTTCGGCAGCGCCTGCTCGGCAGCGGACGTGACGAAGATGCTGCCCTCGCCGAGCACTTGGTGCATCCACACTTGCGTCCGCCAGTCGCCGACGGTGCCGCCAGCCTGGTAGCTGCGGTAGCGATACAGCGCGCCTGGCAGCGCGTAGTCGTTCGACGCCTGGCAAGCGAAGCCCGTCGGCACCCACAACGGGATCGCGGCACAGGCGACCGTCGACCATGTGATCCGGGCTGGCAGATCGACCCCCGACGACGGCATGCCGGCGAGTTTGCGGCGCGCCGCCTCGGCGTGGCGCCCGTCGGGGTAGCGCCGCAGATACTCGTGCACCGGCTCGGCGGTGGTTGCTGTCTGCGCCTGCCGCCAGAGCTCGTCTTCCTCGCGATGGGCCGCTTCACGCTGGCGGGCCGCCGCCAGTCGTGTGCGCGCTTCCTCGGCATGTCGACTGCCGGGATGCTGCGCCAGAAATGTCTGATAGGCGGCCACCGTGTCGGCCTGCATCGCCTGCTGCCAGGCCTGCGCTTCACGCGCCGCCGCCTCGCGCTGTTGCGCCGTTGCGAGCCGCTGCCGCGCATCGGCCGTGTGCTTGCCGTTCGGGTGCTGCGCCAGAAACGCGCGATAGGCGGCAGCCGTGTCGCTTTGCACGGCCTGCTGCCACGCCTGCTCCTCGCGTGCCGCAGCCCCGGAATCGAACAGCGCTCGCACTGCCGCCACCGGATCGGCAACCACGAAAGCAGCCGCGGTGGCCGCGGCCAGGACGACGACGCCGACCAGCAAGGCAACCCGCAGACCGCGCCGGCGCGGCCGCTCGCCGGCGGCATCGAGGGCATCGAGCGCCGCCACGTCACGCATCGACTGCGGGCGATCCGCCGGATCGGGTTGCAGCATGCGGGCCAAGCCGGGCCGCAGCTCGGCGGGGACGTGCGTGAGGTCCGGTACCTTCTTGCGCGCCTCAATCGCCGCCACCGCCGACATGCCCATGTCGAGCGGATGGCCCAGGCACGCCGCCACCAGCACCAGCCCCAGCGTGTAGATGTCGGAGCGCGCATCGGCAACGCCGCTGAACATGCCGAACTGCTCAGGCGCGGCGTACTCGATCTTGCCGGCGAAACTCTTGCCGATGACGCTGGTCTTGCCGACGTCGGTGCGCCGCGCGATGCCGAAGTCGATGATCGTCGCCTGAGCGAGATCACCGCCGCGCAGCACGATGTTGTCGGGCGACAAGTCGCGATGCACGACGTT
>JAHCJT010000113.1 GCA_026126245.1 Alphaproteobacteria bacterium | reverse complement strand
GGCGCGACCCCCGAACCGATGGTGCGCATGCGGTTCATCTCGAGCAGCCAGGCGATATCGAGCTCGACCGGCCCGATGCCCGCGAGCTCCCAGTCGAGCAGGGCCACCACCTTGAAATCGCGGGCGATTGCGTTGGCCGGCCGCGCGTCGCCCCACAGCAGGCAGGGCGGAGACGGGGCCGGCATGCTGCGCAGCAGGACCTCAAAGCCGCGTTCGATGACGGGGTGCCGATGCAGGCCCGCACCCCAGTCGTGAAGCGCGCGGTACCAGGCGATTTCGCCGCGAAGCGGCTGCTCGGCACTGCGGGCGAGCGGTGCCAGGCCGAGGCTGCGCCAGTCCGCCGAATGGACCGCGGCAATGGCACCCAGCAGGGACAGGCAGAACGACCGTTGCGCCGCCGGCGACGCTTCGAACAGCCAGCCGGCCTCGGCGAAGCTTGGTCTGCTGTCGCCCGGCACCTGGCCTGCGATAAAACACATGACCAGCATCGGACGGCCCAGTACGTCGCCCTCGCCGTCAAGTGCGAGGGCTTGCGGTACCGGCGGTTGGCCGAGCGCGCCGAGGCGGCTGAGGACCAGGTGCTCGCGTGCGACGTCATAGTCGCGGAACATCGCCGCCCCCTGCGGTTTGGCGCGCACCACCACACGCTGTGGGCCGGTGCCCGACAGTTCGACCAGCACCGTGTCGTTCGACCAGCCGCCGGCCGAAGACGGCGCCGCCACCGCGGCCACGCTCACGTCGCATCCCAGCTCGGCCGCCAGCCAGGCCGCGAAGCGGTCGCGGGCATCCGTCGTCTCGAGCAGCGCGGCCACGGCCTACAGCGTGCGTGGCGGCTGCCAGATGCCGGCGGCCTCCCGTGAATTCCAGATCTCGACGATCTTGCCGCCGACGACGCGGAAGATCTCGATGCCGCTGAGTTCGTAGGACTTGCCGTTGGTCTGTGTGCTCCAGCCATTCCAGGCGACGGTGACCATCGGCCCCTCGACGACCCGGACCGATGTTTCGAATCGCAGCACCGGACAGAGGTCGAGCAATTTGCCCAGGCGCGCCATCGATTCGGCGAGCGACAGCTGCTTCACGTCGCCCGGTGCGTGCCGCCAGGTGGGATCGGCGATGAGCTCGGGCACCAGGTCAAGGCGGCGCTGGTTGTAGAGCACGTCGAGGTAGGTTTCGACGACCTGCAGCGGCGTTCGAGGTTGTGCGATTGCCATGTCGATCAGCTCCCATGACCGGAAATTGGTCGGAGTTTACCGCCCTTTCTGGTCGCGCTGTTGGCCGGCCTCGCGTGGGTGGGCATAGGGATGCCACTTGACCTCCGGCATCTTGCTCGATGCGGCGTCGAGCAGATCCCGGCCGGCGCGATAGGCGGCAATCAGCCGGTCTTCCGCCGCGTAGTCGAACGGATCGCCCAGCGCCTTTTCGACGTCGCCGCCGGGCGCCGGCGGATGCTCGACGTACCACCGCACGGTGCGCGCCAGTGCCGCGCGCACGCCCAGCACGTCGCGATAGCCCAGCTCGGTCCTGATCCGCGTCAGGTCCAGCAGCTGATGCCCCAGCGGCGTCAGCACCATGGATTTGAGCGTGCCGGCAGCTTCATAGGGCACGGGAACGATCTCGACATCCCGCCCGAGCGTGCCGGCGATCACCTGGACGATCTGGCCGAGGGTGAGTTGCTCCAGGTCGCCGCAGTTGTAGATGCGGCCAGCGGCGACGTCTGGCCTGTCGACGGCCAGCATCACGGCATGACCGAGGTTACCGGCCCAGCCATGGGTCGAGAGGCTGAGCCCGTAGTGCGGCAGGATGATCTCGCGGCGGCCATCGAGCAGGCGCCGGATGACCGACCATTCGCGCGGCCGCAGCTGATAGGGGCCGTAGACGTAGGGATAGCGAAATACCGTGCCGCTTGGATGATGCTGCAGCACGGCCCGTTCGGTCTGGGCGATCAGCCAGGCGAAGCGCTGCTCGGTCTCGCTGGCGACGGTCGGTGCGTCCTCCGGCACCGGACTGCTCATGCCCGGTGGATCAAGCGCGTAGGGGTCGACCCAGCCGCGATAGGCGGCATAGCCGCCGATGCCGACAAATCGGCCGGTGCGGCCGGCCAGAGCGGCGGCCAAGAGGCGTATGCGGCCGTAGGTCGCCACGGTGAGATCGAAGGTGCGGCCGGACAAGGCTGCGTCGATCGTCTCGGCAAAATGCGGATCGCCGTGGATGTGTTCGACGTCGTCCGGGATCTCGGGAATCTCGTGCGTGCCGCGATGGAAGATCGAGACCTTGTAGCCGCGCCGGCGCAGCCCCTCGACGATGAACGGCCCGGTCGGACCGGTGCCGCCAACGACCAGCGCGCGCATCATGCCGCCGTCATGTCGATCGGCCTCGCGAGCCTGGCACCGCCTCGCTAGGCGACGGCCCGCTGCCGCTCGATGGCCTTGTCCCAGCCCTTGAGCACGGGCAGCACTTCCCTGGCGAAGAGCCGCAGCGATTGCTCGGCCTTGGCATAGGGCACGCCGCCGAAGCGGAACGAGGTTGCCAGCTCGAACGGGCCGAGCAGGTTGCGGCGCGCCTCCATCGTCTTGAGAACACCGTCAGGCGTGCCCCAGGCGGTCGCCTGCATGAAACCCTTCAGGAAGCCGCTCTCGCCGATGCGGCGCAGCACCTCCGCGGCCTGGGCGTAGGCACCGTAGCCCTTGGTGCTGGCGAAGTGGCTGCCCATCACCTCGTAGTGTTCCAGGACGCTGTCGAGATAGAGCGCCATGTGGCGCTCCGCCAGGTCCTTGGCCTCATCTTGGGTCGGCGCGCAGACGCAGAAATCGCAGGTCATCGGCGGCGGCGCCGCCACACCGTGCAGTTCGCGGAAGCGGCTGCGGTGCTTTTCGACCGACGGCATGCGGTGCTCCCACGAGCGGTCGGCGAACATCACCATCGTCGCCTTGAGGCGGGCCGCCGATTCCACGGAATCGTCGCTCGAGGCGACGGCGTAGAGGCGGTCGTCGAAGCTGCGCTCCGGTCGTGGCCTGATCTCGATGCGCGGCTGGGGATAGAACTTGCCGTTGCCCTCGATAAAACCGGTGCGCAGGGCCGCCATGATCATGTCGGCCGCCTCGTCGAAGCGCTCGCGCGACTCGTCCATGGCAATGCCGCGGAAGGCGGCGTATTCGCGGCGCGACAGGCCGCGGCCGATGCCGAAGCGCAGCCGGCCGCCGGCGAGGTGGTCGAGCAGCGCGATCTTCTCGGCGACCCGCAGGGGCTCGTTCCACGGCAGGATGACGGCCGCCGTGCCGACATCGGCGTTCTTGATGACGGCCGCGAGGTACGACAGCAGCTGGGCGTTGTCGGGACAGAAGGAATAGTCGAAGAAGTGGTGCTCGACCGACCAGATGACGTCGAAGCCCAACTCGTCGGCCAGTCGCGCCAGTCTCAGCTCCTCATCGACCACCTGGCTGTCGCGGATGCCCGGCCAGCCATGGCTGGAAAACACCATCTGAACGCCGACATCCATGAGCGTGTCCTCCCGCGACGGCCCGGTTTTGAGGCCTGCTACCCGTTTCCGCTGGCAATAATCTAAATTAAATTAGAATATGAAACGGTTTGTCAAGCGACAACGGGGGCGCTTGAATAGGCCATGGCGCAGGAGGAAACCGCCATGAACAACAACTACGCGACGCTGATCCGGGAAGACCGGGTTCACGGCAGCCTGTACACCGACAGCCAGGTCTTTGCCGAGGAGATGGACCGCATCTTCCGGCGCGGCTGGGTCTTCGTCGGCCACGACTCGGAAATTCCCGAGCCGGGCGAATGGGTGACACGCCGCGTCGGCATCGAGCCGGTCATCATGGTGCGCGACCGCGGCGGCGCCATTCACGTGCTGGCCAACCGCTGCGCCCATCGCGGCAACACGCTGTGCTGGCAGGAACGGGGTCGCGGAAATTCGTTCCAGTGCATCTATCATGGCTGGACGTTCGGCCTGGACGGCAGCCTGCGCGCCGTCTCGCACAAGGCCGGCTTTGACCGCGACCGGGCCGACCTGCCGCTGGATCGTGCCGGCCAGGTCGACCTCTATCGCGGATTCGTGTTCGCCAACATGTCGGGCGACGCCGGCAGCCTGGCCGACCATCTCGGCGCCGGCGGCCGCGACCTGATCGATCGCCTGTGCGACTTGTCGCCGACCGGCAGGATACGGCTCGATGCCGGCTGGATCGGCCATCGCATCGACTCCAACTGGAAGATGTGGCCGGAGAGCGACAGCGACGGCTACCACCTCGATTTCGTGCACGCCTCGATGCTGCGCGCCCAGCCCGACAACTACTATCACGACACCGTCATCGGCGGCGAGTCGGCCAACATCTCGCGCGCGGTCGATCACGGCGGCGGCCACAACGAGCTGGACCTGCGCCCCAGCTACGCGCGCGAACTGGCGTGGCTCGGCGTCACGCGCGAGAAGGTCGGTGCCTACTGCGAGGCGCTGACGGCCAGGCACGGCAAGGAGCGCGCCGACCGGCTGCTGTGGGACGGACCGCCGCACGGCTTCATCTTCCCCAACCTGTTCCTCGGCGAGGTGAACGTGGCGCGCGTCGATCCATTGGACGTCGGCGCGGTGGTGCATGCCCATACCGTCATGCAGCTCGAGGGCGTCGATCCGGCGCTCAACCGCCGCCTGCTGCGCCAGTCGGAGGCGGCGCTGGGGCCGGCCAGCTTCATCGTGCCCGACGACGCCATCATCGCCGAGCGCATGCAGGTCGGTTTCCACGGCGTGCGACCGCCGGTCGACGGCGCCAACGCCCGCGACGGCTGGATCGACCTCAGCCGCGGCCGGGCGCGCGAGCGGCGCGAAGCCGATGGCCGCCGCATCGGCCACATCAGCGACGAGGTCACCAACCGCGGCTTCTGGCATCACTACCGCCACGTGATGGAGAGCCGCGCATGAGCGCGACCGAGCTGGCCACCGGCCGGCCGCAGCCGATCTCCGAGGCGACGCGACGCGAGATCGAGGCCTTTCTCTATCTCGAGGCGCGCTTGGCCGACGAATCGCGCTATGCCGACTGGGAAGCGCTGGTGACCGACGACATGCACTACTGGGTGCCCAAGGGCGCGGCCGACTACGACCCGGCGGAGAGGCTGTCCTACGTCAACGACAACCGCGCCCGGCTGGCGACCCGCATCCGCCAGCTCAGGACCGGTCTGCGCCACGCCCAGACTCCACCGTCGCCGATGCGGCGCCTCATCTCGAATATCGAGGTGCTGGCGGCTGACGACGTCGCCGGCACCTACACGGTGGCGTCGAACTTCGTGCTCTACGAGCTGGCCGTGCAGGCCGGTGCGACGCTGCGGGTGTGGCCCGGCCGCGCGACCCACCGGCTGCGGCGGGTCGACAGCGAGCTGCGCATGTCGGAAAAAATCGTCGAGCTGGTCACGGCCAGCCAGCCGCAGTGGAACATGGCGTTCCTGATCTAGGGACGGCGGCGTCCGGCGGGAGCAGGAGAAAGCTCAGGCGGCGCTGGCCGCCGCCAGCGCCTCGTTGATCGACCTGTGCATGTGCACCAGCGCCGGCTCGATGCGGCCGTAGACGATCTCGGGCAGGGCGCCGGACTCCAGGTTCTTCTGGATGCGCTCCATCTGCGGGAAGTCCTCGCCTTCGGTAACTTGCAGCAGGATGTCGAGGTTCCTCGTCCAGTAGCGCTGCGCCTTCTCATCCTTCGGTGGCTCGGGCGCGAAGATGCTGGTGGCGACGCGGACGCGACCGACGTCGAGCGGGGTGAGGCGCCACAATTCGATATGGTCGAGCTGGTAGACCAGCAGGGCGCCGGGCACCAGGAAGTACTGCGTCGTCGAATAGGGCAGCAGCGTCCACTCGCTCTTCGGCTTGTCGCGCAGCTGGTCGATCACGCTCTTGCGCAGACCGATGGTGCGCGGGTTGGGCCCGTAGGCGTCGAAAATCAGGTCGCACAGAAAATGCGGCGCGATCGTGTTCTTGTGCAGCCAGCGGATGTGATAGGCCTCGGTGAATGTGTCGAGCACCATCTTCCAGTTCATGTTCCATTGATTGACGCGCGTCTCGACGTGCACGTAGTCGGCCAATCCGTAGTCCGCCAGTTCGTCCTGCGCGCCATAGAGCTGCGCATCGACGTCGAACGGCTCGGCGCTGCTGGGGTGCACGAAGATCAGGCCATGTTTCTCGGCGACGGCGCGCCGGTGCAGGTCGCACGACATGCCGACATCGTCGAAGCCATGGCCGGTGGCCGGCTGTTGCACCAGCTTGCCGTCGGTGTCGTAGGTCCAGCCGTGATAGGGACACACGATGCGCCGCATGCCGCCCTTGCCGCTGCCCTCCAGCAGCGTCGCGCCGCGATGGCGGCAGGCATTGACCATGGCCCGCAGACTGCCGTCGGCCTGGCGGACGACGATGATGGGCACGTTGCCCAGCGTCGCGGTCAGGTACGCGCCGGGCTGGGCGCACTCGCCGGTCAGGCCGACGAATTGCGGCCGCTCGCGAAACAGCACGCGCATCTCCTCGGCGAAGCGCCGTGGGTCAGTGTAGGCCGCCGCCGGGTTGCGCAGGCTGGCCGGCGCGTAGCTCCACGGCAGGTCCGGGTCGACGCCGACCAGCCGTTCCAGCAGCTCGATCTGTCGTTCGCGGCGCATGGCTGATCTCCCGTACGACGGTTAGCGCGGCATGGCGAAGCCGCCCGACACGCTGACCACCTGGCCGGTGAGCTGGCGGGCGCGGTCTGAGGCGAAGAACAGCACCGACCAGGCGATGTCGACGGCTTCCGAACGGCGGCGCAGCGGAATGCCGGATTCGATATTCTGGACCTCCTTGGGCCCCATGCCGGTGTCGGACGCCCACAGGCTGCCTTCACCGACCGCGCCGGCGGCCGGCAGGACAAGCCCGGGCGCCACGGCATTGGCGCGCACGCCGTAGCGGCCGTATTCCTTGGCGATGGTGCGCGTGAAGGCCAGCACGCCAGCCTTCATCGCGCCGTAGTCGGCCACCCGGAACTCGCCGAACGCGGCGTCGCTGGCGATCGACACGATGGCGCCACCGCGCCGATCGACCATGCGTGGCAACACGGCATGCGTGACGTTGAAGGTCGAGAACAGATTGAGCTCGAACGCTTTCTGCCAGCGCGCCGGCGTCAGGTTGAGGAAGAAGTCGGCCTTGCCGTTCCAGCCGACGTTGTTGACCAGCACCGCGGTGCCACCGAGATCGTCTTCGATCCTGGCGACGGCGGCGGCTGTGGCCTCGACGTCGGCGACATCGAGCGGGTAGCCGGCGACCTTGCCGCCGGCCTGGGTGATCTCGGCCACCGTCTTGTTCATCTGCGCAACGTCGCGGTCGAGAATCGCCACCACCGAGCCTTCGCGCGCGAATTCCTGCGCGATGGCACGGCCGATATTGGAGGCGCCGCCGGTGACAATGACGACCTTGCCGGCCAGACCGAGATCCATGGGCGTACTCCTCGCGTTTCGGCTGCCTAGGGCGGCGCCAGGCGCTGCCTGGCCATTTCGACGAGGCGGAATTTCTGCACCTTCCCGGTGGGTGTCGTCGGCAGTTCCGAAGCCTCGAGGAACAGCACGTGCTTGGGCACCTTGAAGCGCGCGAGCCGCTGGCGCGCCAGCTCGATGATCTCGTCGGCCGAGACGTGCGCGCCGGGCGACGGCACGATCCAGGCGCAGCCGATCTCGCCCCAGCGGTCGTCGGGCACGCCGACGGCGAAGGCCTGTGCCACGGCCGGATGGCCGGTCAGCAGCTCCTCGACTTCCTTGGGCGAGACCAGCTCGCCGCCGGATTTGTAGAGCTCCTTCGAGCGGCCGGTCAGTTCGAGATAGCCGTCCGGCCGCACGCGGCCGAGATCGCCCGAGCGCACCCAGCCGCCGGGCAACAGCAGCGCCGCCGTTTCCGCCGGCTTGGCGAAATAGCCCGACGTCGAGGTCGGCCCGCGCGAACACAGTTCGCCGACGCTGCCCTTCGGCAGATCCTCGCCGGTCAGCGGATCGACGGTCTTGTATTCGGCCAGCACGCCGCCCAGTTCGGGAATGCCAGCGGCACCGGCATCAAGCGGCCGTCCCACGGTCTGCGCCACCATCGACAGATCATCGTCCGGCGCGGTGATCGTGGTCGCGGCGCCGACTTCGGTCATGCCATAGCCGGTGAACACTTCGCGGATCCCCAACCGGTCCTTCAATGCCTGCCAGACCCGCACCGGCGTCGGCGCGGCACCGGCCAGCACGGCGATCAGCGACGACAGGTCGTAACGGTTGACGTCCGGGTGCTCCAGCAGCGCGACGCTCATGGTCGGCACCAGCATCAGGTAGGTGGCACGATGCCGCTCGATGCCGGCGAAGGTGGTGGCTGGATCGAAGGTGAGCTGGGGAATGATGGCGCCGTCGGCAAACAGTGCCGCCAGCAGGCCCTCGACCAGCGCGAAGGCGTGATACAGCGGTAGCGAGAAGAGCGTTCGGCGCCCGTCCTCGAAGGCCTGGTGATAGGCGCCGCCATAGGCGCTACGCGCCAGGTTGTCGTGGCTCTGGATGACGCCCTTGGGCAGGCCTGTCGTGCCCGACGTGTACATCACCACGGCGGCGTCGTGCGGTTTCGCCGGATTGGGCGGCAGGGGCGACGTGTCGGCCTGGCCGCGGGCCAGCAGCCGCTCAAACGCGTGCGGCTCGCTGCCGTCGCCACCGTGGACGACGACCGAGCGCAGATTCGCAAACGCCGTGCTGCGGCCCTGCCGCCAGCCCGGCGCGATCTCGTCGAGTGCCGCGAGATAGTCCAGGCCACGGAACGCGGCCATGGTGATGACGGCGCTACACTCCGACTGGCCGATGACGTAGGCCAGCTCCCGGGCCTTGAACAGGAAGTTCACCGGGATCACTGCCGCGCCCAGCCGCCACACGGCAAAGACCAGCGGCACAAAGTCGGCATGGTTGGCCATGATCAGCGCGACGCGATCGCCGGCGCGCACCCCTTCGCCGCGCAGGCCGCGGGCCAGAGCCTCGGCGCGGGCCATGGCATCGCGGTAGCTCAGCGTGGCGTCGTCGGTCATCACCAGCGGCCGGTCGGGGTGCCGGGCGGCGGCCTGGGCCAGCACCGCGTCCAGCGTCGCCGGCGTCCAGACCGGATAGCGGGCCGCCAATGCGGCGCGCCGCTGCGCAATCGACTCGAGCAAGAAGCCGCCTCCCGTCCCTGATCGGCAATATTCTATTTCGGATTAGAAAAATATCGCAAGTCGTCATTGCAAGCCGGCGTGCGGAACGGCCGGCAAGATGCGTCGGGAATCTTTCCTAACGATGATTAGAAAGACAATTGACGGCGCGTCGGCGTCGCGGGCACAGTCGTGCGATGTCCGCTTCGCGGCCATGCTGATAAAAAAGTCGATCACCGCACGACGAGCGGGTTGATGGACGCGCCGCCGTCGCGGCGCAGGTTTCGTCCGGACCCGTCGCGGCAAGCCGACGGTCCGTCGAACGGGGGGACAAGGCGACGCAATTCGGGCGCGCAGGGCGCGACGAGCCATCCGAGGGAGGCAGAACATGAGCGATCTCGAGCGGTTGATGGCGTTCCTCGCCAAGCAGCCCGACCTGAGCGGCGCGCCGATGTCGGAACGCCGCGCCGCCTACGACAAAGCCGAAAAAGCGTTCCCGATGCCCGACGGTGTCGTTGTGCGCCCCTGCACCGAAGGTGGCGTCCCCGGCGAATGGATCGACGTGAAGAGCGCCGTTGACGGCCGCAAGATTCTCTACCTCCACGGCGGCGGCTACGGCATGGGATCGACCCGCTCGCATCGGCACCTCGCCGCGGCTTTGGGCATCGCCGCTCGTGCCGACGTGCTGCTGCCGGACTATCGCCTGGCGCCGGAGCATCGTTTCCCCGCGGCACTGGACGACGCGCTGGCCGTCTATCGCCGTGTTCTTGCGGCGACCTCGGCCGACCGCGTCGCCGTCATGGGCGATTCCGCGGGCGGCGGCCTGACGATCGCCACGCTGCTGGCGGCGCGCGATGCCGGCCTCGCGCTGCCGGCCGCGGCCGTCTGCCTGTCGCCCTGGGTCGACCTGACGAGCGGCCCCGACTCGCCGGTCGGCAAGGCCACCGCCGGTGATCCGTTGGTCAAGATCGCCGACCTGACGGGCTACGCCCGCGCCTATCTCGGCGAGACGCCGGGCACCACGCCGCTGGCCTCGCCGGTGTTCGCCGATCTGCGCGGCCTGCCGGCGCTGCTGATCCACGCTTCGGCGTCCGAGGCCCTGGCGTCCGATGCGACGCGCCTGGCCGAGGCGGCGCGCAAGGCCGGCGTCGACGTCACGCTGGAGACGACCGACGGCACGCCGCATGTCTGGCATTGGTTCTGGCCGCGACTGGACATGGCCCGCGAGTCGATCAAGCGGGTCGGCGAATTCGTCGAGGCGCACATGAGCGGCAGCGCGGCGTCGCCAGCCCGCGCCGCCGGCGCCAGGTAGGCGGCGTCGGGAGCGACCTGCGTCGCCGGTCGGTCGTGCGGCCTTCAGGGCCGTACGCCCGGCGCCTCCAGCGTCATGCCGCGGGCGCGTCGCATCAGAAACAGTTCCAGCGAGACGTATTCCGGCGCATCGTCGGCAAACGGCTCGGCGCGCACGCCAACCAGACAGCCTCGCAGGCGTCGCTTCAGAGACCCCAGTCCCTGCCATTCCAGGCGGTAGATCGGGTAGGCGGTGGGATGCGCCTGCGGGATGAGGGCGCCCCCCAGCCGTCGGCCGCCATTGTCGTCGTGGCACTGGGCGCAGGACAGGTTCAACTGTCCGAGCCGCCGCTTGAACAAAGCTTCGCCGGCGGCAACATACGAACGCAGGCGTTCGTCGTCAGGTGGCGCGATCGGCCGGCCGCGCGATTGCAGCGCCACATAGGCGCTGAGCGCCAGCAACTCGCGGCTGCCACCGGCCAATGCCTCGGCCTTCTGACGGTCGGTACGGCAGAGATTGATCCGCTCCTCGAGCGATACTGGCCGTCCCAGCTGTGCGTCGAACGCCGGGTAGCGCGCCGCGACGCCGGCCATGCTGGCGGCGCTGCCGTGACAATCGGCGCAGGCCTTCGCAGCTGCGCCCAGGCGGCGATTCCACAACGCCTCGCCGTCGCGCACCCACAGCATGGCGGGATTGGCCGAGTCGTCGTCCTGCATGGCGCGTAGCGCCGGGCCCATGTCGTGGTAGCCGGAGCGGCGGGCGTCGCCGGTGGTGCCCGGCGGCGTCTGGGCCAGCGCCACCGTCACCGTGACGGCGACGGCTGCCGCCAAGGCTGCGACGGCGGTGCGGGACGCGGCCGATCGTTGCCGGCGGTTCATTCGACGGCGATCGACAAGGTCTCTTCCACCGCAAAGCCGTTGTCGCCCGTCCAGCGCAAGACGAGAGTGCCGGTCTCGGTCGCGACCGTAGAGAAGGCGATGAACGGATTGGCGGCGATCGCCGGGGACAGCGCAAGACGGAACACCTCGACGCCGTTGTAGGCGCAGGTGAAGCGCTCGATGATGTCGCGCGGGATCAGCGTGCCATTGGCACCGGCGCGGAAGCCGCTCTCCATCGGATGCAGGATCAGCGTCTTGATTTCGATGACGTCGCCGCGTCTGGCGCTGCGCGGCGCGTTGACCAGCACGCTGCTCATCAGCTCGGTTCCTCGACGCAGGCGGCCAGGGTGACGACGATGTCGGCGCTGGCGGTCCAGAAGTCGCCGGCACTGGTCTCGGCGATCGCCACCACCTTCTGCGAGTCGTTGAGCTTGATGCGAACGGATATTTGTGCCCGCCCGGCGCGCGGTCCCAGCACGGCGCTCATCACGTGCGGCTGCGGGTTCTTCTCGTTGAAGACGTGGATGGCGCGCACATGATCGGTGGGTGTCATCGGGCTGTCGACCGACACCGTCAGCGGCACGGAGTTGCCGTTTTCAGCCAGCGGTGGCAGGTCGAGGGTCACTTTGCCGTCGCGCAGCGGCGCCGACCCCACGACCGTGCGGATCGCCGCCTGCAGCGAGTCCGGCGTCGCACTTGCCGGTGCCGCCGGCGACATCGCGACGCCGCTCGCGCCCATCGCCAGCACGCCGGCAGCCTGCGTGGCGCGCACCAGGAAGATGCGCCGCGTCGGCGGCGGTCGGTCGGGCGGGCTGGTCATCGCGCCTTTCATGCTAGTGCTTCAATGTTGCCAGAAACGCCACCACGTCCTCAATCTGCGCCGCCGACAGGATCGGCTTGCCGGCGAACGACGGCGCCACGCGCTGCAGCCCGGTGGTGCGGTAGTAGGGCGGCATGATCGTGTCGGGGTTGAGCCGCGCGGCATCGACGATGCGCAGACGCAACTGACCGGCCGACCAGCGCGCGCCCGCACCGTCCAGCGGCGGCGCCAGATTTCCCGGCAGACGCGCTTCGGGAAACGGACCGGCGTGACAGAGCAGGCACAGGCCGACCTGGCGGTCGGCAACGATGGCACGGCCGCGCGCCGCGTCGCCGGATTGCCCGGTGAGCGAGGCGGGGATGGCGTCGCCGACCACGACATAGGGCCGCGGCGCCTCTTGCGCATGCCCCGCCGGCACCGCTGCAATTACGGCCGGCGTCGCTATCGCGGCCAGAAGGCGGGCGGTGCGCATCGCCCTAGCCGAAGACCTCGGCCGTGATGGTGCGGAACCAGCCCTCGGCAAGCTGCGCCTCCTGGGCACGGACTGCGCCATCGGCATCCAGCGGGCTGACGCCGCCGGCGCCCGGGATGTCGGCCAGCCGACCATTGGCTGGGCGATAGACGCCGGCGATCGAAATACCGTAGTCCGGCGCCACCAGACTGTAGCAGGTGTTGATCAGGCGCGGCTCGGGTGGCGTGCGGCCGCCGAGGCGGGCAATGATGGCGGCGGCGCAGACCTTGGCCTGGGCGTTGGCGGCGAAGGCGGATTTCGGCATGGCGCCCATGATCGCGGCATCGCCGATCACGTGGACGCCGGGCTGCAAGGTCGACTCGAAGGACATCGGCTCGACCGGGCACCAGCCGGTCCGGTCGGCGACTCCGGCCAGCTCGGCGATGCGTGCCGCCTTCTGCGGCGGGATAACGTTGGCGACCGCCGCCGTGTGCCGCGCGAAGTCGGTGATCAGGGTTGAGCTGGCGGCGTCGACCGAGGTGACTTTGCCGCCGGCCGACAGGCCGACCCATTCGATCAGGCCGGGATAGAGCGTGGTCCAGGCGCTCTGGAACAGGCGCTGCTTGGAAAAAGCGTCCTTGGCGTCGAGCAGGATCAGCTTCGACTTCGGCTTGTTGGCCTTCAGGTAGTGGGCGATCAGGCTGGCGCGCTCATAGGGGCCGGGCGGGCAGCGAAAGGGATTGGCCGGCGCCGACATGATCACGACGCCGCCATCGGGCATGGCCTCGAGCTGCCGTCGCAGCAGCAGCGTCTGCGCACCGGCTTGCCAGGCGTGCGGCAGGCGTTCGGCGGCCTGCGGCGTGTAGCCCGGCAGGGCGCCCCAGTTGATGGCGATGCCGGGCGCCAGGACCAGCCGGTCGCAGGCCAGGCGTTGGCCGTCGGCGAGAGTGACGCTGCGGCCCCCCGGATCGATCGCCGTGGCTGCCGAGAAGATCAGCGCAACGCCCTCGCGGCCCAGTGCGGCATAGCCGAAGCGCTGTTGCTCCAGCGTGCGCAGGCCGGCGATGACGCCGTTGCTGAACGGGCAGGCAATGAACGTGTCATTGGCTTCGACCAGGGTCACCGACAGTCGCGCGTCGAGCCTCTTGAGCCAGCGCGCGCAGGTGGCGCCGGCGAAGCCGCCGCCGACCACGATGACCCGTGCGCCGCTGGCCTGGGCCGTCGCAAGACGCGGCGCCAGCGCGGCGCCCGCCGCCATCGCCGTCGCCTTCAGGACGTCGCGACGCGAGGTCACTGTCGCTCCTTCTGCGCGCCGAACCAGGCGGCGATGGCCTCGATCTCCGGGTCGGTGAAGCCCTTGGCGATGCGATCCATCACCGTCGCCGGACGCGCACCGCCGCGAAACGCGCGCATCGCCGCCGCGAGTTCGGCCGGCGCCCGGCCGGTCAGGCGCGGCACCGGGGTGTCGATGGTCGGGCCGGACGGATGACAGCCGGAGCAGGACAAGGCGCCCGCCGGCGTCGCTTCGGGGTCGGCGGCGATCACCACGCCCGGTGACAGAAACGCCAGCAGCGCAAGGGTCGCGGTGCATCGTGCAGCCGGCATGGACGGCACGCCCGGCGGTGTCGGCGATTGTCCGCCGACACGCGCCGCCTAGGCGCCTCCCAGGTCGTGATGCATCAGGG
>JAHCJT010000112.1 GCA_026126245.1 Alphaproteobacteria bacterium | reverse complement strand
CCTCGTCGAACTGGCACGCGCGCTGATGGCGCGGCCGCGCTTTCTGATCCTCGACGAGCCGGGCGCCGGCCTGTCGCGGCCCGAGCGTAGCGAGTTGGCACGACAGCTGCGGTCGCTGCGCAGCGATAGCACGGCGCTGCTTGTCATCGACCACGACATTGATTTCCTGGCCGCCTGCGTCGATCGCCTGATCTGTCTGGACCGCGGCGCGGTCGTGGCCGATGGACCTGTCGATGTCGTGCGGCGCGACCCGCATGTCCGTCGCGCCTATTTCGGCGACGACGATAGGGTGCACGACTCATGACGGAGGCGGCGGACGAGATCGGCGCCGGCCTCGAGATCGAGGGCCTGTCGGTCGCCTATGGCGGGGCGCGGGCTGTCGACGACGTGTCGCTCAGCGTGCCGCGCGGCCGCGTCGTGGCGCTGCTTGGCGCCAATGGTGCCGGCAAGAGTTCGCTGCTGTCGGCGCTGGTCGGTCTCGTGCCCGCCTTGTCGCGTCGCCTGACCTTGGACGGCATCGATCTTGCCGACCGTTCGCCGGAGCGGCGCGCCGACGCCGGGCTGAGCTACGTGCCGGAGGGCCGTCGCGTCTTTGCCGGCCTGACGGTGCGCGAAAACATCGAAGTCGGCATCGACGCCGGCGGCGCCCAGCGCCGGGCGCGATTGGCCGACATGCTGGCGCTGTTCCCCGACCTTGCCGACAAGCAAGCCGAGCGTGCTTGGCGACTGTCGGGCGGGCAACAGCAGATGCTGGCCATCGCGCGGGCCCTGGTGCGCCGGCCGCGCGCGCTGCTGCTCGACGAGCCGTCGCTGGGCCTGGCGCCCCGCGTCGCCGCCGATGTCTTCGCCCGTCTGCGCGCCGTCGCCGACGAGGGCATCGCCGTGCTGCTGGCCGAGCAGAATGCGGCCCGTGCGCTGGCCATCGCCGACGAGGCGGTCGTGCTGTCGCACGGCAGGGCGGCGCTTGACGGCGTCGCGTCGAGACTGTCAGCCGACGATCCGACGCTGATGGACCTGCTGACGGGCTAGGTCGCACGGCGCGCGGCTGCATCTGCTCCGCGGCCGTAAAGGGCCGGCTGGTTGCGCATTGCGGACCTGGGCGGCAGACCTCAGGGACCGACGCGACGCATCGAATTCGGCGGCTTCTCCTCCCGCCAACCGGTACGCTGTCCCATGCCGACCCGTCGCGTGCAGGATAGATTGCCACCTCTTGACTCGGGTTGGTTCTGCCTCGATGGTTCGTCCATGACTCGGCGACGGCGATTGCTTCGACTTATCGGCGCCGGCCTGTGAAGGCCGGTGGCGCGCTGTTGCGTGCGCCTGTCGAAGCATCCATCACGGTTTTTCCACCCCCTATGTCCGCCCGCTCTCGTGATCGTTGTGTTGGCCGCGGGTTGTCTGCGGCCGCGGGGGCGTCGCCGGTTCGCCGGAGCCGCACGTGATCGAGTCCGTCATCGGCTATGTCACCGCGCTGTTCGCGGGCACGGGCTTCTGGATACCCGCCGCTGTCGTGCTGGTTGCCGGCTTGGTGCGCGGCTTTGCCGGGTTCGGCTCGGCGATGCTGATGGCGCCGGTGTTCGCCGTGCTGTTCGGGCCGGCCGCGATGATCGCCACCGTGGTGACGATCGAGCTAGCGGTCAGTCTGCAGCTCTTTCCCGCGGCGCGACGCGAGTGCGACTGGCGTATCATCGGGCCAATGAGCCTGGTGGCCTGCCTGGCGATGCCGCTGGGCGCCTGGCTGCTGGCCAGCATCGACAAGGGTCTGGTCGTCAAGGTGGTGTCGGGCATCATCGTGGCCTTTGTGGTCATCCTCGCCAGCGGTGTGCGCTATCGCGGCCGGCGTTCGGTCGCCGGTGGCGTGGCGGTGGGCGCGGTCTCCGGCATGATGATGGCCACGACCAGTGTCGGCGGCCCGCCGGTGCTGATGTATCTGCTGGCCGGCAACGATCCGCCGGCACGCCATCGCGCCAACATCATCACCTACTACATGGTCACGCAGGTGCCGCTGATCGTGATCATCCTCTGGTACGGTCTGGCCGGCGGTGATTCGGTGGCGCGCGGCGTGGTGCTGTTGCCGCTGATGCTGGTAGGCGCCTGGATCGGCCATGTGCTGTTCGATCCGCGCAACGAGCGCCTCTACCGCAACGTCGCTCTGGTTATCCTGCTGTGTGCCGGCGGGTTCGGACTGCTGCGCGACTGGATCATTGGCTAGAATGGCTTGAGTCGGCGGGTCAGCCGACGAGGGGGAGGCGGGTGATGGCAATACCGGCGATCTCGGCATTCTGGGCCGGCCTGGTCGGCCTGCTGGGCTTGGTGCTGGCGATCAACGTCGTGCGCCTGCGCCAGAAATTCCAGGTCGGCATCGGCGACGGCGGCCACGGCGAGCTGGCACGCGCGGTGCGCGTGTTCGGCAATTTCGCCGAATACGCGCCGTTCTGCCTGGTGCTGTTGGCGCTGCTCGAAATGACCGGTGCGGCGCACTGGCTGATCCACGTCGGCGGCGTGGCGCTGGTCGTCGGCCGCGCCGCGCATGCCTGGGGGCTGGCTGGCACCAGCGGCGCCTCGGCCGGCCGCGTCACCGGCATGACGCTGACGTGGTTGGTCATGTTGGCCGCCAGCGTCTTGCTGGTGTGGACCATGCGCGGTACCGTGATCTGATGCGCATCGTCGCCATCCGCGACATCGTCGCGCCGATCCGCTCCCAGATCGCCAACGCCTATATCGACTTCAGCCAGATGACGGCCAGCGTCGTGGCCATCGTCACCGACCGGGTGGTTGACGGCAGGCCGGTAGTCGGCTTCGGCTTCAACTCCAATGGGCGCTACGCCCAGCGCGGCCTGCTGGCCGAGCGGTTCATGCCGCGCCTGCAGCTGGCCGAGGCCGAGTCGCTGCTCGACGGCGACGGGCTTCTCGACCCGGCGAAATGCTGGGCGGCAATGATGAAGAACGAAAAGCCGGGCGGCCACGGCGAGCGCTCGGTCGCGGTCGGCGTGCTCGACATGGCGATCTGGGATGCGGTGGCAAAGGCGAAGGGCGTACCGCTGTGGCGGCTGCTGGCCGACCGCTACAACGCCGGCCAGGCCGACGACGCGGCCTGGGTCTATGCCGCCGGTGGTTACTACTACCCCGGCAAGGACGTCGAGCAGCTTACGGCCGAGATGCGCCACTACCTCGATCTCGGCTACCGGCATGTGAAGATGAAGATCGGCGGCGTGGCGCTGGCTGACGATCTGCGGCGCATCGAGGCGGTGCTGAATCTGGTCGGCGACGGCGAACGGCTGGCGGTCGACGTCAACGGCCGCTTCGACCTGCCGACCGCCATGCAATGGGGCGACGCGATCGCGCCCTATGGGCTGAAGTGGTACGAGGAACCGCTCGATCCGCTCGACTACCTGGCGCATGCGGCGCTGGCGACGCAGTACGACGGCGTCATCGCCACCGGCGAAAACCTGTTCTCGATGCAGGACGCGCGTAACCTGGTTCGCCACGGCGGCCTGCGGCCGGATCGCGACATCCTGCAGTTCGACCCGGCGCTGAGCTACGGGCTGGTGGAGTACCTGCGCACGCTGGACATGCTGAAGGCGATGGGCTGGTCGGCCAGGCGATGCGTGCCGCACGGCGGGCACCAGTTCGCGCTCAACATCGCGGTCGGCCTGCAACTCGGCGGCAACGAATCCTATCCGCAGGTCTTCGCGCCCTTTGGCGGCTTCGCCGACAACTGCCCGGTGGTCGACGGCCGTGTGCGCATGCCTGATCTGCCGGGCGTCGGCTTCGAGGCCAAGAACGATCTGTGGGCGGTGATGCGCACGCTGCTCGACTGACCAGCGGCGGCGTTCACCGCGAGCCGCCGGCTTCGCGCCGCGACGCGTCCTTCCAGCCTTCGGCCCCGATCAGCGGCACGAAGCTGACCAGGCTGAGCTCTTCCTGGCGATCCTCGCCATCGCTGCCACGCGTGACGCGCACCAGCGACTGCGCCCATGAATCGCGGCCGACCGGCATCACCAGCCGGCCACCGGGCTTGAGCTGGTTTCGCAGGGTCGGTGGCACGAACGGCCCGCCGGCGGTCACGACGATGGCGTCATAGGGCGCTGCCGCGGGCCAGCCGAGCGTGCCGTCGCCGACCTCGACCTTGACGTTGGCGTAGCCCAGACGCTGGAGCACGGTGCGGGCCTGCGCCGCCAGCGGCGCGATGCGCTCGATGGTGACGACGTCGGCGGCGATCTCGGCCAGCACGGCGGCGGCGTAGCCCGAGCCGGTGCCGATCTCCAGCACGTGCTCGCCGCCCTGCAGCAGCAGCGCCTCGGTCATCAGCGCCACGATGTAGGGCTGCGAGATCGTCTGGCCCTCGCCGATCGGCAGCGGTCCGTCGCCATAGGCATCCGGCTTCAGGTGGTCGGGCACGAACTCGTGGCGCGCCACCTTGCGCATTGCCGCCAGCACCCGAGCGTCACTGACGCCTCGCGCCGCGATCTGGCGGTCGACCATCTCGTCGCGCTGCGCGGCATAGGGATCGGACATGCGGCCGCCTTCACGGTTCGACTGGCGCACCATGAAACAACCGTTGCCGGGCTGTCCAGACTACTCCGCCGCCATGGCGCGCAGGCCGGCGCGGCGCAGCGAGCGATCGATCCACTGCAGCGCCACCTTCTCCTGCACGCTGTTCTGCATCAGGCGCTGGTGCAGGCACTGGAAATCGACGCGATCCAGCGGCTGGTCCTGGTTGAAGCAGGAGAACACGACGGTCTCCTCGCCGGTCACGGGATCGACCTGGCGTTGCAGGCACTGGGCGCAGATCTCTTTCATCATGCACTGCATCGGGCTGTTGATGCTGGCGATCGCCGCGTGATGCGGGTCGAGATAGGGCGCCAGCACGCCGTGCCGCGCCTGGCGCACGGCGTTCATCATGCCGTCCGAGCCGATCACGATCAGGCGGCCCGCGTCGCGCAGCGCGATCGGCTGGTCGCCCAGCTCGCCGGCGCCGTAGCGCCGCATCGCCTCGACGATATTGGTGGCCACCGCCTTGTCCTGGGCGCGGCCGGGCGTGAAGCCCGGCGCCTCGTCGCAGCACCAGACGATGACGTCGGCGGCGGCCTCGATGTCGGCCACCTTGTAGCGGTCCTGCATGCGCTTGTAGCCGGCGAAATACAGCACCCTGCTGCCGGCCTTGCGGAATGCCGCGCCGATCGAGAACAGCACGGCGTTGCCCAGGCCGCCACCGACCAGCACCACCGTCTCGCCGGCCTCGATCTCGGTCGGCGCGCCGGTGGGACCCATCACGATCACCGGCTCGCCCGGCGCGAGCAGCTCGCACAGGTCGGACGAGCCGCCCATCTCCAGCGTGATGAGCGACAGCAGGCCCTTGTCCTTGTCGACCCAGGCGCCGGTCAGTGCCAGACCCTCCATCGTCAGCAACGTGGCATCGAGCCGGCGCGAATTGGATTCGTAGTTCTGCAGCCGATAGAACTGGCCGGGACTGAAGGCGTGGGCCGCCGCCGGTGCCCTCACGACGATCTCGATGATGGTCGGCGTCAGGCGATGGATGGCGTGCACGGTGGCGCGCCACTGGCCGTTGGCCTGCGCCAGGATCGCGTCGGGCGCATGGGCCGGGGCCGGCAGCCGGTCCATGACACGGCTGACCACGGGGTAGCCCTGCTTGGTGCCGCCCATCGCCTTCACCACGTTGCCGGCGAAGGAGGGGTGCAAGTCGCCGAAGAACGACACCATGCGGCCGTCGTCATGGCGATAGGTCAGCACCCGCACGTCTGTCGGCTTGGCGACGCGCTCGGGCGTGCAGGGCGCGCCCTCGTCGTCCAGCGCCCGAAAATACTTGCCGTCGAGCAGCATGTGAGCCGGATCTTCGCGCGCCAGCACGGTGTTGGGCTGCGTGCCGGCGGCCACCAGGATCGAGCGCGCCGGCAGCACCGCTTCGATACGCGTGCCGCCCTGCTCGCCGGCGACGCGCAGGGCACTGGCGTGGCCGTACTGGTCGACCTCGACTGCCACTGGCGCCAGGTTCTCGGCGAAACGGATGCCCTCCTCCATCGCCTTGTGAACCTCTTCGTGGTTCAGCGTGTAGGACGGCGAATCGATCAGGCGCCGGCGGTAGGCGATGGTGATGCCGCCCCAGCCGTTGATCAGGCCGGCGAGGTCGGGGTCGCGGCCCTCGCGGCGCGCTGCCTCGCGCTCGGCGCGCAGGGCGCGGGCGTGGGCGATGTATTCGTCGGCGATGGCGCGTTCCTCGACGCTCCAGCCGGCACGCACGGCCGATTCGCCACGTTCGGCGACCAGCGCCTCGTGGCGAGCGAGGAACTTCTCGACCTGCAGCGGATAGTAGGCCAGCGACTCGGTCGCGGTGTCGATCGCGGTCAGGCCACCGCCGATCACCACAACCGGCAGGCGGATCTGCAGGTTGGCGATCGAGTCCTTCTTGGCGGCGCCGGTCAGTTGCAGGGCCATCAGGAAGTCGGACGCCTGGCGCACACCGCGCGCCAGCTTGTTGGGCATGTCGATGACGGTCGGCTTGCCGGCACCGGCGCACAGCGCGACGTGGTCGAAACCCATCGCGAAGGCGCTGTCGATCGTGACGGTGCCGCCGAAACGCACGCCGCCGAACATCGAGAACTGCGCCCGCCGCTCCAGCAGCAGGCGCACGACCTTCAGGAAGTTCTTGTCCCAGCGCACCGTGATGCCGTATTCGGCGACGCCGCCGAAGCCGGCCATGGCGCGGTCGCCCAGATCCTCGCGCAGGTCGTCGATGTCGCGGATCGGACGGAACGCCGCTCGCGTGCCATCAGGCCTGACGCCGGCAATGTCGGCCGGCAGCGGCTCGATCTTGAGGCCGTCGATGGCCACGACCGCGTGCCCATCGTTCATCAGGTGATGCGACAGGTTGAAACCGGCCGGCCCCAGCCCCACGACCAGCACGGTGCGGCCGCTGGCCGATTTCGGCAGCGGCCGGCGCAGGTCGAGCGGATTCCAGCGCGTCAGCAGCGAATAGATCTCGAAGCCCCACGGCAGCGCCAGAACGTCCTTCAGCGTGCGGGTCTCGACTTGCGGGATGTCGACCGGTTCCTGCTTCTGGTAGATGCAGGCCTTCATGCAGTCGTTGCAGATGCGATGGCCGGTGGCGGCGCATAGCGGGTTGTCGACCGCGACGATGGCCAAGGCGCCGACCGAGAAGCCCTGGCCCTTCACCAGGTTCATCTCGGAGATCTTCTCCTCCAGCGGGCAGCCGGCCAGGGTGACGCCGAACGGCGATTTCTGGAAGGCGCCGCTCTTCTTGTCACGCAGGCCGCGGGCGCAGCTGTCCTTGCCCTGGTTGTGGCACCAGATGCAGTACTGGCTCTGGTCCAGCGCGTGGTTGAGGTCGAAGCCGGCATCGGTCAGGGCAAAGCCCTCGCGATGGCGGCGCAGCACCGCCGGCAGCTTCAGCTTGGTGACGCCGTCGACCTGCTCGGTCTCCAGCGGCACCAGATGCTCGAAATCCAGCTTGTGCGGCTGCTTGAAGAGCGCGCCGAGGCGGTGGCGAGTCCTGCCGTCGGTGGCGTGCAGCGCCCAGGCGGCGTAGCGCGTCAGCGCCTCGATCTCCGGCGTCGGCGACGCAACCTTGTAGTCGTCGCCCAACAGGCGGCGCACGGCCTCGGCAAAGGCCAGCTCGCGATGCTCCAGATCGTGGCTGGCGTCGGCCATGTCGATACCAACCACTGCGCTGGCCGCCTTGGTCACAGCTTGTGCGTCCAGCGTCGTAGCGTCAGGTGCCTTGAAGGCGCGTGCGGCATGGCGCTGCACGAACAGCCGCTTGCAATCGTAGATCGGCATCAGCCGGTTGTGCCGGGCGCGCAGCGCGGCAGCCTCGGCGGCAACGCCGAACAGGTCCGTGACGAAGTCCTCGACATGCGGGGCCAGATCGATCAGCAGCGTCGATTCATCCTTGGCGGCCAGCGCGTCCGGTTTGGCACGGGCGGCGACGAAGCGGTTGTGCAGGTCGACATTGGCGGTCGCCAGGCCAGCCACGAAGGCGGCGTCGAGGCGTGTCAGCCCGTCGCGATGGTAGAGGTCCTCGAAGGCCAGACCGTGCCGGAGGGACAGGGCGGTCATGGAAACTCCCGCGGCCGCGTCGGCCGTGATTGTTTGTGTACGAACGAGGGTAAATTGTAACCGAGGCCTTGACGTCGTTCAAACGACAGGCCGCCGCATCGCGGATGAGGCTGCTTCATGCGGCCCGGACGGCCGAAGCAACGGTCGGCGCCCGTCGCGGCCGGGTCGGCTAGACCTCGACCTGACCGCCCAGCTCGACGGCACGGTTCGGCGGGATCCGGAAGAAGATCTTGGACGCCAGCGCCGTGGTCGACAGGAAGATAAACAGCGCCTGGCGGGCGCGGCCCAGGGTCGAGCGGGTGGCCGGCAGCAGGCTCTCGCGTCCGAGGAAGAACGATGTCTGCATTTCATCGTACGACAGGCCGTGCGCCCGGCATTTCGCCAGCGCCGCCGGCACATCGGGCTGTTCCATGAAGCCGTAGCGCACCACCACGGCATGGAAGCCCTTGCCCAAGCGCCGCACCTCGACGCGCTTGGCCTCGGAGACGCGCGGCACGTCGACCGTCAGCACCTGCAGCAGCAGCACCCGTTCGTGCAGTACCTTGTTGTGCTTGAGGTTGTGCAGCAGTGCCAGCGGCACCGTCTCGATGTCACCGGTCATGAACACCGCCGTGCCGGCCACCCGCAGCGGCGCTTCGCGCATGGTCGACAGGAACAGATCGACCGGCAGGGCGCTGGCGTGCAGCTTCTCATAGAGCACGGCGCGACCGCGACGCCAGGTGGTGATCACGAACCAGGCGAACAGGGCCATGGCCAGCGGGAACCAGCCGCCATCCGGAATCTTGAGCGAGTTGGCGGCGAAGAACGCCACGTCGATCAGGCCCAGGCCGGTGAACACCGCGATGGCCAGCCACTTGTTCCATTTCCAGATCGAGGCCGCGACGATGGCGGCCAGCACCGCGTCGATGGTCATGGCGCCGGTGACGGCGATGCCGTAGGCGGCAGCGATGTTGCTGGACGAGCCGAAGCTGATCACCAGCGTGATGACGCCGGCCATCAGGATCCAGTTGACGCGCGGAATATAGATTTGCCCGATCTCGGTTTCGGAGGTGTGGCGGATCGTCATGCGCGGCAGCAGGCCGAGCTGGATTGCCTGCTGGGTCAATGAGAAGACGCCGGAAATCACCGCCTGCGACGCGATGATGGTGGCGGCCGTCGCCAGCGCGATCATGGGGACCAGCGACCAGGCGGGCGCCAGCTCGAAGAACAGGTGGTCCAGCGTCTCGGGGTGGCGCATCAGCAGCGCGCCCTGGCCGAAATAGTTCAGCAGCAGGGCGGGCAGGACCAGGCCGAACCACGCGATGCGGATGGGCCGGCGCCCGAAATGCCCCATGTCGGCATACAGCGCCTCGCCGCCGGTTACCGCCAGCACGATGGCGCCCAGCGCGATGAACGTCTTCCAGCCCAGCATGTCGATCAGGGCGATGCCGTAATAGGGGTTCAGGGCCAGCAGCACGGCAGGATAGTGCGCGATGTGCCACAGGCCGAGCAGCGCCAGGGTCACGAACCACAGGCCCATCACCGGACCGAACAGCCGACCGACCCGTCCAGTGCCGTGCGCCTGGATGAGAAACAGCAGGGTCAGAATGAAAACCGCGATTGGCACCACGAAATTCTTCAGGCCCGGCTGGACGGCCTGGATGCCTTCGACTGCCGACAGCACCGAGATTGCCGGCGTGATCAGGCCGTCGCCGAAAAACAGGGCCAGTCCGATGATCGACGCCAGCAGGATCAGGGATCGCTGCCGCACCGAGCCGGTCGGCAGGGCGTTGGACGCCAGCCGTGCCAGCGCCAGCACGCCGCCTTCGCCGCGGTTGTCGGCGCGCAGGATCAGCACGACGTATTTGACCGATACAGTCAGCACCAGAGCCCAGAAGACCAGCGACAGGACGCCGAGGATGGCGGTCGGCTCGCGGACCGACAGGCCGCTGGCGGGATGGAAGGCCTCGCGGATCGTATAGATCGGACTGGTGCCGATATCGCCGTAGACCACGCCGAGGGCGGCGACGGTCAGCGCCTGCAGCGCCCCCTTGTGGTGCCGATCGGCGCCGTTCTCAGTGTGGTGTTCAGACTGCCCGCTGTCGGCGACCACCGTCGGGTTGCCCAAGACGGGATCGGCGGCGGCGGCGCTGGGCGCCCCTACGACGGCCGGCTCAGGTTCGCCCTCTGTCCCCGGCGGCCCAGCCGTGCCGGGGGCCGCGCCGGTCGCAGCGCTATCCGAAGGGGTCATGCGTCTGAACGTTCCGGCCGAATGGCACCACGACCCGCCGACCGGTCCGAACCATAAGGACCTTGGACGGCGTGGGGCCGCGTGATGCGCTTACCGCCCTGCCGAGTCAAGCGAGGCCATGGTCCGAGGTCGACGGATTTCGTGATGTTGGTACGTTTTTGTATGTTTTCTCAATAGTTTAATGTCTGCCGCCGTTCGTGTGGTCGATACCCGAATGGGGCACCCGTGCGACGTCCACGCGCCATGCTATGGTGCGCGTCAGGCAGCCAGCGCATGACGAGGACAGGATGGCGGAGCGGCCGGATGACACCCGACGGGCGTTGGCGACGCCGACGCGACAGGCCGAGACGGACCGGGCCATCGTGACGGAATGGCGCTTTCCACCCGGCGGACACACTGGCTGGCATCGCCACGCGCACGACTACATCGTGGTGCCCGTGACCTCCGGCGATCTGGCGATCTGGACCGGCACGCAGGAGATACGGTCGACGCTCGCTACCGGCGTTTCCTACACCCGAGCCGCCGGCGTCGAGCACGACGTCATCAATCCGAATGCATTCGAATTCGTGTTCGTCGAAATCGAGCTGAAGCCCTGAACCGGCAACGCGGCATCAACCCGTCGTGGCGGCCGCCCTGGCGCGTCGCATGAGATCAAGGTCGGGCACACGGCGCCGGGCGGAGCGGCATGGAGGACGAGATGGGACTGGCCGAGCGACGCAAGATCAAGGAGCTGCAGGAGACGACGCTGCCCGGCCGCGTCAAGGAGATCGAGGAGATTTGCGGTGCGCCGATTCCCTATGAGGTTGACTGGGACAGCCTCGCCGACGACGCCGAGGCCCTGAACTTCCTCGACAACATCTCCTGCCACCGGCTGAACATGGCGCTGCGCGTGATCTGCCAGGACGATCTCGGCAAGGAAGCGGTCCGCGATAGCCTGAAGAAGATCAAGCTCGCCAACGTCAGGGACAAGGCCGACATGAAGATGACGTTCGACGGCGGCGTGCTGGAGATGCGTTGTGCCTACGCACTGCGCACCGACGGCATGTTCAGCGATGGCGACATCCGAAACCTGCTGATGCAGAAGCTCTAGCGCGGCCGCGCCGCCGCATCAGCCGCCACGGACCCTGGCGATGCCGTCGGCCAGTGCGGCTTGCAGCAAGTTCACATCGCCGGCGATCGACACCCAGTCGTAGCCGCGGCGCACGAAGGTTGCGGCCTCGGCGGCGTCACGCGCCAGCCGGCCGGCCGATTTGCCGTGCCGGCGGCAGGCGGCGATGGTCTTTTCCTCGGCGGCGACGAAGGCGGGATCGGTGAAGTCGCCCGGCTTGCCGAGCGCGACCGACAGATCGTTGTGCCCGACCCATAGCACGTCGACGCCATCCAACGCCGCGATGTCATCGGCGGCGTCGGCCCCGGCGCCATCCTCGACCTGCAGCACCACGAGGGTGCGCGCGTTGTGTTCCGCGAACCGCTCGGGCAGCGTACCTCCGCCGCGACGGAAGCGGTCGTTGGCCAGCCCCGTCGCGACGCCGCGATGGCCCTGTGGGAAATATTTCACGGCCTTGAGCGCGGCGATGGCCTGCTCGAGCGACGACACCATCGGCACCATGACACCGTCGGCACCGATATCCATGGCCCGCGCGATATGATCGTAGGCCTTGGACGGCACGCGGATGATGACAGGCAGGTCGCCCGCCTGCATGAACTTCACGGCGGCGCGCGCGGTATCGAAGCCGAAACCGCTATGCTCCATGTCGAGCACCGCAAATTGGGCGCCGGCCGATTTCAGGATCTGGCCGATGCCCGGCGTGGCGAACTCAAAGACGAAGGTGCCGATCTTCGGCGTCGTGGTGCCGACATGCGCGCGCAATCCAGCCCTGTCCATCGTCTCCCCCGCTGACTCTTGCGCGACGGTAGCGCGCGGTCTAGGCGGGCCACAAGTCGCGCGCCCCGGCGCGCCGGGGAGAAGACATGGCGCTGCCACAGGACCTTGCCGACCGTCTGTCGTTGCCGCTGATCGCGGCCCCGATGTTTCTCGTGTCGGGGCCGGACCTCGTGGTCGAGGCCTGCCGTGCCGGCGTCATCGGCGCCTTCCCGACCGTGAATTGCCGCAGCGTCGCGGAACTCGACGCCTGGCTGCTCGACATGCAGCGCCGTGTCGGCGAGGCCGAGCAACGCGCCGGCCGGCGCCTGGCGCCGATCTGTCCCAACGTGCTTGTACATCCGTCCAATACGCGCCGGGACGAGGACGTGCGCCTGCTGACCACGCACCGCGTCGAACTGGTGATCGCCAGCGTCGGCAATCCGGCGCCGGTCATCCCGGCGCTGCATGATGCCGGCTGCCGGGTATTCGCCGATGTCGCCAGCCTGCGCCATGCGGAAAAAGCGATTGAGGCCGGCAGCGACGGGCTGGTGCTGCTGACAGCCGGCGCCGGCGGGCGGACCGGCTGGGCCAATCCTTTTGCCTTCGTGCGCGCCGTGCGCGCGATGTGGCAGGGGCCGATCGTGCTGGCGGGCGGCATTTCCGACGGCCAGGCGCTGTTCGCCGCCCGCGCGCTGGGCTGTGATCTGGCCTACATGGGCACGCGTTTCATCGCCACGCGGGAAAGCATGGCGCCGCAACGCTACAAGGACATGCTGGTGACGTCGCGGCTCGACGACGTGCTGCTGACCAAGGCGATGACCGGACTGGAGACCAACATTCTGCGGCCCTCGTTGCTGGCCGCCGGCCTCGACCCCGACAACCTGCCGGCGCGCGGTGCGATCGACGTCGCCAAGGACATCAATCGGTCGGCCCGGGATCAGGCTGAGGCCGGCGGCACCCGTCGCTGGAAGGACATCTGGAGCGCGGGACACTCCGTGTCGGGCGTCGGCGAAGTGGCCGCCGTCGCCGACCTTGTCGCCCGAACAGCCGAGGAATTTGCCGCCGCACGCCGCGCGGCGGTCTGAAATCGTGCCGGTCGCCCCCCCCCGGCGCTGTTCAGTGGACGCGGAACAGCGCGTCGGCGTAGCGGAACTCGGCCGGCTGGATCAGGCCGACATTGGCCACGCGCACGCGGTGCAGCTTGCCGTCCAGGTTCCGGTGCCAGAATGCTAGGAACCGGGACAACACTGGAAATCGCGGCGCGAGGTCGAGGTCCTGCCAGATGAAGGTCTGCAGGACATTGCTGTGGTCCGGCATCCAGTAGAGGATCTCGGCGGTGGTCAGGCGGTAGTCCGTGAGCTGCTGCTGCAACGCTGAGGCCATGTAGGCTGGCTCCTTGACAACGCCAACGGATAACGATAGTCACGCCGCGCCGTTCCGAGAGCAAGAATTTATTATAGATCAATGACTTAGCAGCAATCAGGCAAGAGTGCTGCCATTTCCCGCGCGTACTCCCGGCGGCGCCGCGTCAAGGGTCGGAAATCGAACGACAATCCGCGCGGCGCGGCCTTGACTCGGCAATCGCCTCCGCCTACATCCTCGCCGCGCCTTGGCACTCATCCAAATCGAGTGCTAACAGCGAGGATCCTGGTCGGCCCCCACCATCGAAGGGGGCGTTCGTCTATGTCCGGAGGAGGGAATCCATGCAGTTTCGTCCGCTGCACGACCGAGTCGTCGTCAAGCGCGTCGCGGAAGAGGAAAAGACCAAGGGCGGGATCATCATCCCCGACACGGCCAAGGAGAAGCCGATCGAGGGTGAGGTCGTCGCGGTCGGCAACGGCAAGGTCCTCGAGGACGGCACGGTCAAGAAGCTCGACGTCAAGGTCGGCGACCGCGTCCTCTTCGGCAAGTACAGCGGCACCGAGGTGAAGCTCGAAGGTGAGGAGCGCCTCATCGTTCGCGAGGACGACATCCTCGCGGTCCTCGAGAAGTGATCTGACGCGCCTCGCCGCGTCCCCAGCTCCAAAGAATTCAGAGGTACGAACATGGCAGCCAAGGAAATCGTCTACACCGAGTCCGCTCGCAACCTGATCCTCTCGGGCGTCAACGCGCTCGCCGACGCGGTCAAGGTCACCCTCGGGCCG
>JAHCJT010000111.1 GCA_026126245.1 Alphaproteobacteria bacterium | reverse complement strand
GCAGGTTTTTCCGGCCGGCACGGATGCCGGCAGCGTTGGCTATGGTCGCAACACGACGCGGCCAACCACCTTGCCGGCCCGCAGCTCCTCGAGCACGTCGGTGGCCGCTTCCAGCGGCCGGGTGCTGTAGGGCATCGGGCCGACCTTGCCGGATCGCACCAGCGCCATCAGCTCCTGAAGCTCGGGCAGGGTGCCGACATAGGAACCCTCGATGGCGGCCATCTTGAACGGCATCGAGATCGGCGCGAACGGCGCGTCGCCGCCGAACAGGCCGACGATCGCGATCTTGCCGCCGCGGCGCAGGGCATCAAAGCCGAACCGGAACGACGCCGCCGCGCCGACGAAATCGACCGCGGCGCAGACACCGCCGCCGGTCTGTTGCTGCAGCTTGGCAAGCGCGCCCTCGGCCCGCGTGTTGACCACCTGAGTCGCGCCGTGCTCGGTCGCCGTCTGCAGCTTCTTGTCGTCGATGTCGGCGACGATGATCTCGCCGTCGAATATCGCCTTGGCGACTTCCAGGCCGGCCAGCCCGACGCCGCCGGCGCCAACCAACAGCAGCCGCTTGCGGTTCTTGACGCTCTCGGTCTTGCGGATCGCGCTGTAGGCGGTGAGGCCCGAACATGCATAGGTGCAGGCCAGCTCGATCGGCGAGTTGCCGTAGTCGACAAGGTATTTCGGGTGCGGCACCACGACGTGCGTGGCGTAGCCACCGTCACGGCGCGTGCCCAGGGTACGGGGCGTCGGGCACAGCAACTCGTCGCCGGCCTGGCAGGCCGGGCACTGGCCGCAGCCGATCCAGGGAAAGACCACGAAGCGCTGCCCGACGCGGACGTCCTTGACGTCCGGCCCAACGGCCGCAACCTCACCGGCGATTTCATGGCCCAGCGTGTGCGGCAACTTCATGCCGCGGTTGATGACCTCCAGCTTCTGGCCGCCGCCGAGATCGAAAAAGCCCTCCCACAGGTGCAAGTCGGAGTGGCAGACGCCGCTGGAGAGAATGCGGACGATGACCTCGCTGCCCTGCGGCGCCGGATCGGCATAGGTGTTGAGCTTCAACGGCTTGCCGAACTCGACGATTTGCATGGCGCGCATGGTCTTTCCTCCCTTAGCATTGATCTTGACGCTGATATCACATCCTAGTCGGAGGCAGGCGTGGGCGAAAAGGTCGTCGACCCGGCGCAGAAATTCGATCCGCGAAACCACAGTTTCGGCCCCTCGCACTATTTCGAGGATCTCAAGGTCGGGCAGCGCTTCTACGTCAACTCGCGCACCCAGACCGAGGCGTTGTTTGCGGCCTTCCAGCTGGCCAGCGGCGACAATCACCCGATCCACTACGACCGCGTCTACTGCCAGGCGCGCGGCCATCGCGACATGCTGGCGCATGGCCTGCAGGTGGCGATCCAGGGCGCAGCCGGCGGCGGCATCTTCCCGCACGTGATGGGCGACTCGCTGATCGGCTTCATCGAGCAGTCTTCGCGCTTCCTCAAACCGGTCTATGTCGGGGACACGCTGTTTCCCATGCTCGAAATCAACGAGCTGCGGCCGGGGCGCACGACCGGCGTGGTGATCGTCAGGGTCAGCATCCACAACCAAACCGGCGAGCTGGTCATGGACGGCGAACACAAATACCTGGTCAGGAAGCGGCCGGCCGGCGTCGCGCCGGCGGCGGCCTGAGGCGCGGAGCCGGGCGGGCATGGGCGCGCTGGATGGCAAGGTCGCCTGGATCACGGGCGCGGGTACCGGCATCGGTCGCGGCGGCGCTCTGGCGCTGGCCCGCGCGGGAGCGCATGTCGTGCTGTCGGGCCGCACGCGGCAAACCCTCGACGAGACCGCGCACCTCGTGGCGGAGAGCGGCGGGCATGGCGATGTCGAGCCCCTGGATGTCGCCGACAAGCAGGCCGTGGCGCATGTCGCGCAGGTGATCATGGCGGCCCACGGCAAGGTCGACATCCTGGTCAACAGCGCCGGAGTCAACCTTCGCCGGCGCACCTGGAGCCAGGTAAGCCCCGAAGGCTGGGATGAGGTGGTGCGGATCAACCTCGACGGCACATTCTATTGCTGCCATGCCGTGCTGCCGTCAATGCGTGCCCGCAGCGACGGCCTGCTGATCAACGTCTCGAGCTGGTTCGGCAAATACGTGACCGGTCTGGCCGGACCCGGCTACACCGCGTCGAAGTTCGGCGTCGCGGCACTGACCGAGACGATCAACATCGAGGACGGCGTCAACGGCATCCGCGCCTGCGTGGTCTGTCCCGGCGAGGCGGCGACGCCGATCATGGATCGCCGCCCGGTCAAGCCGCCGCCACACGAGCTGGCGCGGATGCTGCAGGAAGAGGATCTCGGACAGGCGATCCTGTTCGTCGCCACCTTGCCGCCGCGTGTCTGCGTCAACGAATTGATCATCAGTCCGACCTACAATCGCTTCTACGCCGGCGGCCTCGAGCCGGCGGCGCCCGCATCATCATCGTGACAAACAATCCAGGAGGAGGGACCAGACCATGCTGGGTGTCATCGCCACGCTGACCATTAAGCCCGGGACCAACAGCGACTTCGAGGCGACCATGGGCAAGCTGGCCGCGGCCGTGCGCGCCAACGAGCCGGGCAACAAGCTCTACGCCCTGCACAAGACGGAAGACGCTAATGTCTACGTCATGCTCGAGCGCTATGACGACCAGGCGGCGCTGGAGGCGCATCGCGCGGCACCGCATTTCAAGGAGCTGGGCCGCAAGCTCGGCGACTATCTGGCGGCGCGGCCGCAGGTGCAGGTGATGCAGGAAGTCGGCGGCTGACCCGCCGCGGCCGGCGCATCGGCACCGCAGCACCGCCCGCCACGGGGAGGAGGCAGGCATGGACGCCATTGTTCACCGCCCGATGGGACCCGGTGCGCCGCCCGGCACGCTCGCCGGCCGTGCGCCGGTCGGCGAGGAGGTGCTGCATTTTACCCTGGTCGAATACTCGCTCGATACGGTGCAGATCGAGGAGGAGGTCACGGTCGAACAGTGCACCTTCCATCTCGCGACGCCGGAGAAGACCTGGATCGACGTGGCCGGCCGGGCCAGCGCGCAGATGCTGAAATCGCTGGGCGACGCCTTCCACCTGCATCCGCTGGCGCTGGAGGACGTCTTCCATTCGCATCAGCGGCCCAAGCTCGACATCTACGACCAGCAGGGCTTCGTGGTGCTCAACGACCCCGTGTATGTCGACGGCGAGCTGAGGACCCGGCAGGTGTCGATCTTCTTCGGCGAGAACTACGTCATCAGCTTCCACGACGAGGACGAGGACATCTTCCGGCCGGTGCGCGAGCGCGTGCTGCGCAACGGGTCGCGTCTGCGCCGCAAGGGCATCGACTACCTTGTCTATGCGCTCATCGACCTTGTCGTCGATCGCAAGTTTCCGGTCATCGAGAAGGTCAGCGCCAAGCTGGAGGCGCTCGAGGACGAGGCGCTGGGGGGCCCGACCACCGCGACGCTCAAGCACATTCACGAGGCGCGCCGCGCCCTGGTGACGTTCCATCGCATCCAGTGGGCGGAGCGCGAGACCGTGCTCGCCCTGATGCGGCCGGAAGTGCCGTACATTCTCAGGGAGACGCGCACCTACCTGCGGGACTGCTTCGACCACACCGTGGCCGTCATGGAGCTGATCGAGAGCTATCGCGACATGGCCAACGGCCTGATGGAAATCTACCTGATGGACACGTCCAACCGCATGAACGAGGTGATGAAGACGTTGGCGATCATCACCGCCTTCTTCATGCCGTTGAGTTTCCTGGCCGGCGTCTACGGCATGAACTTCGATCGCGACATGGGCAACATGCCCGAACTCGGCTGGCGGTACGGCTACCTGCTGTTCTGGGCGCTGGCGGCGATTGTCGTCGCGGGCCTCTACGTGTGGATGAAGCGCAAGCGGTGGTTTTGAATTGGCCCGCAACGCCGGCGGCCGCTTTTGCCACGGCGTGCCTGGCTGCGGGAGGCCGTCGCGGCGCGACGCGGCGCCGGACCTCCGAGGCGGGTGACGGCAAACAATATTGGATGGGGTGAAACGACATGGACGCGCCTACCTATCGCCTGTTCGGGTCGGAACTGTCGCCGTATTCGGTGAAGGTGCGGTCGTACCTGCGATTCAAGGGCATTCCGCATGCCTGGGTGCTGCGCGGGCCGACCTCGGCGGCGGAGTTCCAGAAATTCGCCAAGCTGCCGCTGATTCCGCTGCTGGTCACGCCGGCCGGTCAGGGGATGCAGGATTCGACACCGATCATCGAGCACCTCGAGCGGCAGTTTCCCGATCCCTCGATCCACCCCGACGATCCGGCGCTGCGCTTCCTGTCGGAGCTGATCGAGGAATACGCCGACGAGTGGGGCAACAAGCCGATGTTCCACTACCGCTGGAGCTACGACGCGGACTGCAAGTCGGCCGCCGGCCGCATCGCGGCGCAGGTGGCGGGCGAGGGCGCCACGCCCGAGCAGGTGGCCAAGACGACCGACGCGGTGGCGCAGCGCATGGTGCCGCGGCTGGCGTTTGTGGGGTCGCACGCCGGGACGCGCGACACGATCGAAGGCTCCTTGCGCCGGGTTCTCGATACGCTGGAGGTGCATCTCGGCGTGCGCAGGTATCTGTTCGGCGATCGGCCGTCGCTGGCCGATCTCGGCCTGTGGGGTCAGATCTACGAATGCTGGACCGATCCGACGCCGGGCAAGCTGATCAACGATCTGTATCCGACCACCTGGCGGTGGATCGAGCGCATGCTGAATCCCAAGGTCGAAGGCGACTGGGAGTCGTGGACGGCCATCCACTGGGGCATCGAACGGCTGCTGGAGAGCGAAGTGGCCGGCCTGTTCCTGCCGTGGTCGGCGGCCAATGCGGCGGCGCTGGAGAAAGGCGACACGGAGTTCACCGTCCAGCTCGAGGGCAAGCCGTTCAGCCAGCAGCCGCAAAAGTATCATGCGCGATCGCTGGCCGAGATCCGTCGCAAGTACGCCGCCGCCAGGAATGCGCCGGGCCTCGATGCCGTCCTGACCGCGACCGGCTGCAAGCGCTGGCTCCACGTCTGAGGCGTCGCGCGAGCGGAGTCGTGCGGCCCAATATGAAACGCCCGGCCAGTGGCCGGGCGTTGATTGCATGGCACGGCGGTATCAGCTTCCCACGGGGAAGCGCTTGCCGTGGTACTCTTCCCAGAATTTCACCCAGGCTTCGTCGCCTTCGACCTTGTTGCCCTTCTTGGCCTCGGCCGCGACGTATTCCTTGAATTTCGCCTGGGCGTCCTTCCAGCCCTCGATCACCTTCTTCTGCCGCGCCAGGCGGGCGTTCTGCCAAGCCTGGTCCTCGGCGGTCCACCAGCCTTTTTCCTTCATGTAGCGGATCGTGCCATCGTGCCACGCGGCGTCTGCCGGCGGCCGACCCGAGCGCTTCGGCGTCCAGTTAATGGCGCTGCCGGTGATGCCCTTGATGCTGTCCATCGCTTCGTCGATCGCCTTGACGAAGCCATAGACCTCGTCGGCGCTGGTCTTGGCGTAAGTGGCCATGATCGGATAGCGGTAGCCCACCAGCGTGACCGGATGCTCCTTGGAGATGCCGGCGCCGACGGTCTCGACGAACGGTTCAAAGAAGTCGATCACCTTGCGCAGGCGCGCCCAGCCCTCCTTGTCTTCGGCCGGGAAGGGCGGCCACACCAGGCCGCGCGGGCTGGCCTCGATCTCGCGCATGTTGGCCGAGGTCGTCACGCTGCCCATGGCGTCAAGCTGGTTGTTGATGATGGCCGTCTTCATCGCGTTGTAGCTGCCGAACCAGACGACCTGCACGTCGTTGCGCGTCAGGCCGCCGAATGCCAGATAGGCGTCGTTCTTGACGTTGACCGACGGGTTGCCCTTCACGTAGCCGATGCGCTTGCCCTTGAGGTCAGACAACTTCTTGACGCCGGTGTCCTTGGCGACGGCAAAGCCGACGCTGGCCGGGCGTGCCAGCACGACACGGATATCCTGCGGGCCCCAGGACGGCACGGCGAAATCGTAGGTGCCTTCCGAGGCAAAGTTCAGTTCGCTGGCCAGGAAACCGTATGTGGCGCGGCCCTGGGTAAGCGGCAGCAGCCGTCCGATCGACGTGCCCGACGGCACGATGCGCACACGGATCTGATGCTTCTTCATGATCGCGTCGGCAATGCCGGAGGCTTCGGCATAGCCCGACGAGCCGAGATCGTACGAGGTCCACACCGAGCTGTCGGGAAGCTTCTGCGCAAGAGCGCCAGAGCTGCCGGCAATCAGCGTCGCACCGAATGCCAGAATACTGCGCAATGACATCGACATCCTCCCTAGACGTTGTTGTTTTTGACGTTGGCATAGTCGCAACTTCGTCCGGTCGCGTCAAACGCGTGGCGCACCCGCGTTGACCCGATGGGCGACATGCTTTACCGAACGATCAACCAGCACGGCGAACAAGCAACAAACGATCAGGGAGGAAGCATGGCGACGACCGACAGCGCGTCGGCGACGGTGAACGTCGATCTCGCGCCGGAAGACGGCGGTCGCGACCGCCTTGCGGGCGCGGCGTACTGGATCGCGCTGCTGTTCGGCGTGATCGGCCTGCTGATGACCGTCAACCAGGTGTTCAATCTCGGGCTGCTCGGCGACGTCATCATCGACACATCGTTCCTGTACGTCTTTCTCGGCCTCTTCCTGTCGCTGGTGTTTCTCGCCTATCCGGCGCGCAAGGCCGACCGGGCCGGCATTCCGTGGTACGACTGGCTGCTGTTCGCCGCGACGCTGGCGGCGGCGGCGTATCTGGCGTGGAACGGCGGCCGCATCGTCGCCGAGGGTTGGGATCTGCAGGCGCCGACCGACGCCACGATCATCGCCGGCATCGTGTGCGCGCTGGCACTCGAGGCGCTGCGGCGCGCCGGTGGTCCGGTCCTGTTCGGCATGTGCCTGTTGTTCGCGGTCTACCCGACCTTCGCCGACAAGATGCCGGGATTTCTCTGGGGTCCGGGCGGCGGCATCGAGGAGACGCTGCGAACGCACGCCATGGGTGTCGACAGCATCATCGGCGTGCCGATGCGCACGGTGGCGTCGCTGCTGGTCGGCTTTCTGCTGTTCGGCTCGGCCCTGGTCGTGACAGGCGGCGGCGATTTCTTTATGGCGCTGGCCGTGGCGCTGATGGGCCGCAGTCGCGGCGGTCCGGCCAAGGTCGCGGTCCTGTCCAGCGGCTTCTTCGGCTCGCTGTCGGGCAGCGTGATCTCCAACGTCGTGACCACCGGTCAGATCACCATCCCGACCATGAAGCGCATCGGCTATCCGGCGCACTACGCCGGCGCCGTGGAAGCCTGCGCCTCGACCGGCGGCGCCTTGATGCCGCCGGTCATGGGCGCGGTCGCCTTCATCATGGCCGAGTTCCTCAACGTGCCGTACAGCACGGTGATGATCGCCGCGGTCGTGCCGGCACTGCTGTACTACGGCGTGCTGCTGCTGCAGGCCGACCACTTCGCCGCCAGGAACGGCCTCAAGGGCCAGCCGCCGGAGGAAATACCGCCGCTGCTGCCGGTCCTGGCCAAGGGCTGGCATTTCCTGCTCAGCCTGGCGCTGCTGACCTACCTTCTGCTGGTGATGAAGCAGGAGGCGCTGGCGCCCTATATCGCCACGGTCATCCTGCTGGCGACGTCGGCGTTGTTTGGGGCAAAGCGGTTCGGCTTGGCGGGCCTGCGCGATCTGGCCATGGACGCTACCCGCAACGTCATCAACATCGTCGCCATCCTGGCGGGCGTCGGCTTCATCGTCGGCTCACTGTCGTTCACCGGAGTCGGCGGCGCCTTCTCGCGCGAGCTGCTGCAGTTCGCCGGCGGCAACGTCTATCTGCTGCTGGTGTTCGGCGCCATTACCAGCTTCATCCTCGGCATGGGGATGACCTCCAGCGCCTGCTACATCTTCCTGGCGGTGACGCTCGGCCCGGCGCTGGTCGACGGCGGGCTCAACCCGCTCGGCAGCCATCTGTTCATTCTCTACTGGGGCCTGATCAGCTTCATCACGCCGCCGGTGGCGCTGGCCGCCATCGCCGCCGCCAGCATCGCGCGTTCCGGCGCCTGGCAGACCGGCCTGTGGGCGATGCGCCTGGGCATGGTCAATTTCTTCCTGCCGTTCCTGTTCGTGCTCAATCCGACCCTGATCCTGATCGGCGCGCCGCTCGATATCGTGCACGATGTCGCGACCGCGGCGCTCGCCGTATGGCTGTTGTCGGCCGGCACCGAGGGCTGGCTCTACGGCATCGGCCGTATCGAGTGGCCGTTGCGGGTGCCGCTGCTGCTCGGCGCTGCCGGCCTGCTGAAGCCGGGCATGGAAACCGATCTGATCGGCCTGGGGCTGGCCGCGGCCGTCTATGCCTGGTGCCTGGTGACGCGACGCCGGTCCGTGGCCTGAGCATCGGCAGCAACCGCTGCCGACCAGGCGATCACTCGGGCAACAGCGCGGCGATCTCGGCCAATGTCGGCGAGCGGCGTGCGGGATGCTGGATCTTGTCGGCGGTCTGCAGGGCGGCGCGGAAGTCGCGCGCAGCGGCCTGCTTCAGCGCGATTTCGGCCGACAGATTGTCGAAGGTGATCTCGTCGGCCAGGAATGATTCCTGGCGCGCATCGTCCAGGCGTCCGGCGGCGATCAGGCGGCGCGCCAGGACTGCGCGCGCTTCGCCGATGAACCACGAGCCGCCGAGCAGCGTGTCGATCAGTGTCTTGGCGAGCTGATGCTCGCCCTCAAGCCAGTACGCCGCCGACAACTCGCCGACCGCCGTGGCGAGTGGCCGCGACGGCCGGGCGGGCAATTGTCCCTCCAGGGTCTTGCGCGCACCGTCAAGCACCCCCAGCGTGATTTCGGCACGCGCCAGCGCCGCCCACACCTCGTCGTCCTGGCCACGGCCGTCGAAGCCGGTGGCGTAGCTGCGCGCCTCGCTGAGCAGCCGTGCGTCGCGCGTCAGCGCGGCGATGCCGGCGAGTGCCAGGGCCCGGTGGTAGCTGACGGCGATGCCGCGTACGGCGCGATGCGCCTCGTCGAGATGGCCCAATTCGGCATAGGCAATGGCAAGGTCGGGTCGCAGCTTGCTCTGGAGGTAAGCGTCGTCGATATCGCGGATCATGGCCGCGGCCAGGTCGAGATAGTGCGTATCGCGCGTCGCCTGCCCCAGACGCAGGAGCGTGTGCAGGCGGGCCTCGGGCAAGGCCAGGCGGCTCACCATCGCGGCCGCCTCGTCCTTGCGGCCGGCCCGCGCCAGCGCCAGGGCGATCTCGGTGGCGGCGAAGTCGCCGTCGTCTTCGCCATCGGCCAGCGTCTTGAGTGCCTCGTCGATCATGCCGGCGCGCGCCTCGCCGGCCGACACCCAGCGCAGGGCCGAGCGGCGCGTGGCAGCGTCCGTGTTCAGCGTGGCCGATCGCCGCGCCGCGTCAAACAGGCCGCTGTCCTTGCCCGCGACGGCCATCTCGGTCAGTCGCAGATAGAGCAGGCGCTCCCAGTCGGCGAATTTCGGATCCTGGGCCGGCGGCGCATCACTGCGCAGGCGCGCCATCGCTTCGGCCAGCACGCAGGCCCGGGTCGGTTGCTGGCGGCAGACCGTCCAGGCATCCGATGGCTGGGCCGCCGCGGGCGGCGCGATGGGCGCCGCGAGCGCCAACCAGACCAGCCAGCGATGCGCGAGGCGACGCGCGGTCGATGATCTGGCGCTGACCCACATCAGGCAGGCTGCGACAAGGGCATTAGGCGCCGGTGAATGCCTGCATGCCGGTCATGGCGCGGCCGAGGATGAGGGCGTGCACGTCGTGCGTGCCCTCGTAGGTGTTGACCGCCTCGAGGTTCATGACGTGGCGGATGACGTGGTACTCGTCCGACACGCCGTTGCCGCCGTGCATGTCGCGCGCCGTGCGCGCGATGTCCAGCGCCTTGCCGCAGTTGTTGCGCTTGATGATCGAGATCATCTCGGGCTGCGCCTTGCCTTCGTCCTTGAGGCGGCCGACCCGCAGGCAGGCCTGCAGGCCCAGCGCGATCTCGGTCTGCATGTCGGCGAGTTTCTTCTGGATCAGCTGGTTGGCCGCCAGCGGCCGGCCAAACTGCTTGCGGTCCATAGTGTAGTCGCGCGCCCGCTGCCAGCAGGCCTCGGCGGCGCCCATGGCACCCCAGGCGATGCCGTAACGCGCATTGTTGAGGCAGCCGAACGGGCCGCCGAGACCGGCGACGTTGGGCAGCAGGTTCTCTTCGGGGACAAAGACGTCGCTCAGCATGATGCCGCCCGTGATTGAGGCGCGCAGGCTGAACTTGCCCTCGATCTTGGGCGTCTCGAGGCCCTTCATGCCGCGCTCGACGATGAAGCCCCGGATCGTGCCTTCGTCGTTCTTGGCCCAGATCACCGCCACGTCGGCGATCGGCGAATTGGTGATCCACATCTTCGAGCCGTTGAGCTTGTAGCCGCCGGCCACCTTGGTGGCGCGGGTCTTCATGCCGCCGGGATCGGAGCCATGGTCGGGCTCGGTCAGGCCGAAGCAGCCGACCCATTCGCCCGATGCCAGCTTGGGCAGGTACTTCAGGCGCTGTTCCTCGGTGCCGTAGGCATAGATCGGATGCATCACCAACGAGGACTGCACGCTCATTGCCGAGCGATAGCTGCTGTCGACACTCTCGACCTCGCGCGCCAGCAGGCCGTAGGTCACGTAGTTGGTGGCGGCGCAGCCGTATTTTTCCGGCAGGGTGCTGCCCAGCATACCCAGCGCGCCCATCTCATTCATGATCTCGCGGTGGAACTTCTCGTGGCGGTTGGCCTCGATCACCCGCGGCATCAGCTTGTCCTGGCAGTAGGCGCGCACCGCGTCGCGGATCTGCCGCTCGTCCTCGTCGAGCTGGGCGTCGAGGAAGAACGGGTCCTTCCAGTCAAACGGCGGGGCGCCTTCGCGCGTGCCCTTGGCGGAGGCCGCCTTGGCGGCGGTGGCGATGGCAGACGACATGGCATACCCCTTGCACTGGTTCAGTTCCCTGTGCACCGCGCGTTGCCAGAGCGTCGCTCCGCCAGGGCGCTGGTGCACATTCCGTCGGCAGGCGGCCCTGTGACGCTTGCCCGCCTTCCGTCGAATCGGCTTATATCCGGGGACAACCGGGCCGCCAAGGACCGGCAACGAAGGGCAGGGGCATCGGGCCGGAGACATCGGCCCGCCGTCGGGGGTGCATGGAATATTTCCTGCAACAGCTGATCAACGCCGTCACCCTGGGCGCCATCTACGGCCTCATCGCCATCGGCTACACGATGGTCTACGGCATCATCGGCATGATCAACTTTGCCCACGGCGACATCTTCATGGTGGGCAGCTTCATCGCGCTGATCGGCTTCATCCTGTGCGTCATGCTGGGCATCGGCTGGGCGCCGCTGGCGATCCTGCTGGTCCTGCTGCTGGCCATGGTCTTTACCGCCGTTTACGGCTGGGCGGTCGAGCGCCTGGCCTATCGGCCGCTACGCGGCTCGTTCCGGCTGGCGCCGCTAATCTCGGCGATCGGCGTGTCGATCGTCCTGCAGAACTTCGTGCAGCTGGCGCAGGGGGCGCGCCCCAAGCCCAACAAGGAGGTCGTCCACGGCGCGATGCGGCTCTACGAGGCCAACGGGTTTGCCGTCAACCTCAGCTACATCCAGGTCATCATCGTGGTGGTCACGGTGGCGCTGATGGCCGGTTTCACCCTGCTGATCAATCGCACGGCGCTGGGACGCCAACAGCGCGCCTGTGAGCAGGACATGAAGATGGCGGCGTTGCTGGGGGTCGACGTCAACCGCACCATCTCGCTGACCTTTGTGATGGGCGCCGCCCTGGCGGCGGTCGCGGGCATGATGTTCCTGATGTACTACGGCGTGACCGATTTCTTCGTCGGCTTCCTCGCCGGCATCAAGGCGTTCACCGCCGCCGTGCTGGGCGGCATCGGCTCGCTGCCCGGCGCCATGCTGGGCGGCCTGCTGATCGGCCTGATCGAGGTCTTCTGGGCCGGCTACTTTTCCAGCGAGTACAAGGACGTGGCGGCGTTCTCGGTGCTCGTGATGGTGCTGATCTTCCGACCCACTGGGCTGCTCGGCAAACCCGAGATCGAGAAGGTCTGACGATGGCGCTCGCGGCAGCCCGGACCGCCCCCGCGGCATCGACCTTCGATTGGCTGGCAGCGGTGAAGGACGCCGCGATCACGGCTCTGCTGGCCGCCGCGCTCGGACTGTTCATGGTCGGCTTCCGCACCGCCGACCGGGGCGCCGCCGGCCTGCAGTTCGACTACCAGTTCACCGACCTGCTGATCGCCTGCGTCGCGATCTTCCTGGGACGACTGGCGCTGACGGCGGCGTCGAAGGGCATGGCCTGGCTGACGCTGCTGATCGGCGCCGCTCTGCTGGCCGCGGCACAGGGCCTCAAGTTGCCGTCGGACTTTCTCACGGTCGTCATCAGTCTGGCGGGCCTCGCGCTGCTGCTGCACGCCGCCTGGGCCTTGCTGCGCGGCTCCAGCGCCGGCGCGGCGGCGATTGCCGACGTCTCGGGTCGGGTCAATGCCGCGACCGTGCGGTTGTTTCCCTGGCTGGGCGCGGGCATGCTGGCCTTCGCGGTGGCGCTGCCGTTCATGCCGTTTGCCGACCAGCAGGTGATGGATCTGGGCATCCTGATCCTGACCTACGTGATGCTGGGCTGGGGGCTCAATATCGTGGTCGGCCTCGCGGGCCTGCTCGATCTCGGTTACGTCGCCTTCTATGCCGTCGGCGCCTACACCTATGCGCTGCTCTCGACGCAGAACGGCTGGAGTTTCTGGGCTGCCCTGCCGGCGGCCGGCGTGCTGGCCGCCATGTTCGGCGTGCTGCTGGGCTTTCCGGTGCTGCGGCTGCGCGGCGACTATCTCGCCATCGTCACGCTCGGTTTCGGCGAGATCGTGCGCATTGTGCTGCTGAACTGGGTCGATTTCACGCAGGGGCCGGCCGGCATCGGCAGTATTCCCACGGCGACCATCCTCGACCATCCGTTCGTCGAGAGTCCGCCTGAGGGCAAGGTGGCGTTTCATCAGTGGCTCGGGCTGGAATTCTCGGCCAACCACCGCCTGATTGTCCTGTACTTCATCATCCTGGTGCTGGCGCTGATCACCAACGGCGTCACCATCCGTTTGCGCCGTCTGCCGATCGGTCGCGCCTGGGAGGCGTTGCGCGAGGACGAGACCGCCTGCCAGGCGCTGGGCATCAACCCGACCAATACCAAGCTCACGGCCTTTGCCATCGGCGCGATGTTCGCCGGATTTGCCGGCAGCTTCTTCGCCGCCAAGCAGCGCTTCATCAGCCCGGAGAGCTTCGTCTTCATCGAGTCGGCGATCATCCTGTCGATCGTGGTGCTGGGCGGCATGGGCAGCCAGCTCGGCGTCGTGCTGGCCGCCGTGCTGTTGATCGGCCTGCCGGAGTGGTTCCGCGATCTGGGCCAGTACCGCATGCTGGCCTTCGGCCTGGCCATGGTCCTGATCATGATCTTCAAGCCCAGGGGCCTGGTGGCGCACCGCGACCCCACCATCCGTCTGCATCCGCCCAGCGGCCGGGGGAGCCCCTCATGATCAACGGCCCGGGTTCGATGCCGCGGTCGCCGGGGGCGCGTCACTTCAGCGACGCGTCATGTTCTGACGGCGGCGAAGCCGCGCGACTCCAGTCGCGCGCCCCCGGCGCGGCGCCATGACCGGGTCGCTGATCCAGGTCGATCACCTGACCATGCGGTTCGGCGGTCTGGTCGCGATCGACGACGTGTCGTTCGCCGCCGAACCGAAGCAGATCACGGCCATCATCGGCCCCAACGGCGCCGGCAAGACGACGGTGTTCAATTGCATTACCGGCTTCTACCGCCCGACGGTCGGGCGTCTGTCGATGCGCCACGACGGCCACGAGTACCTGCTGGAGCGTATGCGCGGCTACCAGATCGCCGCCCGGGCGCGGGTGGCGCGCACCTTCCAGAACATCCGCCTGTTCCCCGGCATGAGCGTGCTGGAGAACCTGCTGGTCGCGCAGCACAACCGGCTGATGCGCGCCTCGGGCTACACGCTGCTCGGCGTGCTCGGCCTGTCCGGCTATCGCACTGCCGAGGCGCGCGCCGTCGACAAGGCGCGCGGCTGGCTCGACCGAATCGGCTTGATGGCACATGCCGACCGGCAGGCGGGCGAGCTGCCCTATGGGTCGCAGCGGCGCCTCGAGATCGCGCGCGCCATGTGCACTGACCCGCGGCTGCTATGCCTCGATGAACCGGCGGCTGGCCTCAACCCGCGCGAATCGGGCGAGCTCAACGAGCTGCTGCTCTCGATCCGCGACCGCGACGGCATCGGCGTGCTGCTGATCGAGCATGACATGAGCGTGGTGATGGCGATTTCCGACCACATCGTCGTGCTCGACTACGGCCGGAAGATTGCCGATGGCACGCCGGCGGCGGTGCGGGCCGACCCTGCCGTGATCCGCGCCTATCTCGGCGAAGCCGATGAGGGCGAGGGGGCCGGCCATGGCTGAGCCGATGCTGGAGGTGCGCGGCGTCGAGACGTTCTACGGTGCGATCCAAGCCCTGCATGGCGTCGACCTGACGGTGCAGCGCGGCGAGATCGTGACCCTGATCGGCGCCAATGGCGCCGGCAAGTCCACGCTGCTGATGACGATCTGCGGCGCGCCGCAGGCGCGGTCGGGTGCCGTCCTGTTCGAAGGCGACGACGTCACCCGCCTGCCGACGCACGCCATCATGCGCAGGGGCATCGCACAGGTGCCGGAG
>JAHCJT010000110.1 GCA_026126245.1 Alphaproteobacteria bacterium | reverse complement strand
AACGCGCAGGGTCGCCGTCCGCCGCAGCCGATCACCGCGCGGACCCACCCCTGCCAAGGGTTGCCCCGTTGTGTGATCGGGCTTGGCGTTTGGGCCAAATACTGGCAGCATATGCAAATTCTTGAACGCGTATATTTTTGCATTTGTTGGCATGAAAGTATTTCGGCGCGCCGGCCTCGTATTTCTCCCGCTGGTGCTGGTGGCTGCCTCGGCGATATATTTGCTCTATCGTGCACAAATATCCGCGTACTGGGCGGTTCTGCGCGCCGAGCAAAAGGAAGTCATTGAACTCGCCCATCAGCGGGTGAGCGCCGATCTGGCGGCGGTGATCTCCGATGCCGGCTATCTGGCGCGGCAGGAAGCGCTGCAGCAGTGGCTCAACCTGGCGCGGCCCGTCGATCGCAATCGCCTCGCCACCGACTATCTCGCCTTTGCCACCCACAAGGCGGTCTACGACCAGGTGCGCTTCATCGACCTCGACGGTCGCGAGGTGGTGCGCATCGACTGGAACGGCGGCCGGCCGCGCGCCGCGCTCGACGGCGAGTTGCAGTCGCTGGCCAACCGGACCTACGTGCAGGAAGCGCTGCGGCTGCAGGTCGGCCAGCTCTACACCTCGGCGTTCGATCTCAACACCGAGCGGATCTCCGCCGAGCAGGCGCCCAAGCCGCTGATCCATATCGGCGTGCCGGTGTTCGACGCCGAAGCGCGCAAGCGCGGCATCGTCGTGCTCAGCTATCTCGGCCAGTCGATGCTGGAGCGCATCAAGGCGCCGCGCGGCTACGCCCGCGGCGACGTCTGGATGCTGAACACGCGCGGCTACTGGCTGGTCGGCCCCAGCCCGGAGGACGAGTGGGCCTTCAAGGACCCGGCGCGCCAGGACCGCACCATGGCGCAGCGCTATCCGCTGGCCTGGGCGCAGATCAACGGCAATCCCGGGCCGCTGCAGCTTGGCATGCCGCAGGGCTTCTTCACCGCCTCGCGCGTCCACGCCAACAGCCTGCGCGGCGCCTCTCTGGTCGCCCGCACCCAGGCGGCGCGCGTCGTCGCGGCCGAAGCGTGGATCCTTGTCGGCTATGTGCCGACGGCGATCATCGACGCCGAAACCGGCGCGGTGCGCAGCAATTTCCTGCTCGCCTCGTGTGGCATCGCCATCCTGCTGGCGGTGCTGGCCTGGTTCGCGGCCCGCCACTGGACGGCCCGCGAGGCGGCCGACCAGACGATCCGCAGCAGCGAAGCGCGCTTTCGCGGTCTGCTGGAAGCCGCGCCCGACGCCGTCGTCATCACCGACCGCGCCGGCAAGATCATCTTCGCCAACAGCCAGACCGAACAGCTGTTCGGCTATCGCCGCAGCGATCTGATCGACAGCGACGTGCGCAAGCTGGTTCCCGACGCGCGCCGCCTGGGCCACATCGACACCGGCGATGCCGCCACGAAGAGCGAACCGCAGCAGCAGTCGGCGACCAACGCCGGCCTGGAACTGCATGGCGTGCGTCAGGACGGCAGCGCCTTTCCGGTGGCGATCAGCCTCAGCCCCGTCGAGACCGAACAGGATGTCGCCGTGTTCGTCGACATCCGCGACGTCACGGAACAGCGCGACGCCGAACGCCAGCTGAAGGAGCTGAACGACAAGCTGGCGCGCGACAACGTCGAGCTGGAGAACCTCAACAAGGAGCTCGAGGCCTTCAGCTATTCGGTGTCGCACGACCTGCGCACCCCGCTGCGCGCCGTCGACGGCTTCAGCCAGGCGTTGCTCGAGGACGCCGGCGACAAGCTCGACGATACCGGCCGCCAGCACCTGACGCGCGTGCGCAACGCCGCCCAGCGCATGGGCCTGCTGATCGACGATCTGCTGAACCTGGCGCGCGTGACCCGCACCGAGCTGAACGTCGAGCCGGTCGACCTCAGCACCATCGCCCGCACCGTGGCCGAGGAGCTGCGCCACGACGCGCCGTCGCGCACTGTCGAGATCGACATCGCGCCCGACCTGCGCACCGAGGGCGACCCGCGCCTGCTGCGGGTGGCGCTGGAGAACCTGCTGGGCAACGCCTGGAAGTTCACCGCCGGCCGCGACCCGGCACATATCGATTTCGGCCGCGAGCAGGTCGACGGCAAGCCGGCCTTTTTCGTGCGCGACAACGGCGTCGGCTTCGACATGACCTACGCCGGCAAGCTGTTCGGCGCCTTCCAGCGCCTGCACGACGCGCGCGACTTCGCCGGCACCGGCATCGGGCTCGCCACCGTGCAGCGCATCATCCACAAGCATGGCGGGCGCATCTGGGCCGAAGCCAGCCCCGGCGAGGGCGCCACCTTCCGTTTCACCCTGTAACGAGACCAACGAATGTCGACCAAGGCCATACTGCTGGTGGAGGACAACCCCGATGACGAGGCCCTCACCCTGCGCGCCTTCCACAAGAACAACATCAGGAACGACGTGGTCGTGGCGCGCGACGGCGTCGAAGCGCTCGACTACCTGTTCGCCACCGGGCCGCACGCCGGCCGCGACGCCGGCGAGCTGCCGCAGGTGGTGCTGCTCGACCTGAAGCTGCCGCGTGTCGACGGCCTGGAGGTGCTGCGCCGCGTGCGCGCCAATGAGCGCACGCGGCTGCTGCCGATCGTCATCCTGACCTCCTCGAAAGAAGAGCGTGATCTGATCGAAGGCTACCGGCTGGGCTGCAACAGCTACGTGCGCAAGCCGGTCGATTTCGACGAGTTCATCGAGGCGGCGCGCCAGCTCGGGCTGTACTGGCTGCTGATCAACGAAGCGCCGCCGTCGTAGGAAATCCGCGAGGTCGCCATGGATTCCCCGTTACGCGTTCTGATTGTCGAAGACTCCGCCGACGATGCGGACCTGCTGCTGCGCGAACTGCGGCGTGCCAACTACACGCTGCAGGCGCGCCGCGTCGAAACCGCCGAGGAACTGGGCGCCGCGCTCGACGAGGCGGGCTGGGACCTGATCCTCAGCGACCACACCCTGCCCAAGTTCAGCGGCACAAGGGCGCTGTCGCTGGTGCGCGAGCGCGGCCAGGACATTCCCTTCATCTTCGTGTCCGGCACCATCGGCGAGGACGTGGCGGTCGCCGCCATGCAGGCCGGCGCCAAGGACTACGTCACCAAGGGCAATCTCAAGCGCCTGGTGCCGGCCATCGACCGCGAGCTGCGCGACGCGACCATGCGCCGCGAAGGCGCACGGGCCGAGTCCGAACGGCGCGCCGCCGAGCAGAAGCGACGGCAGCTCTTCCAGGCGGTCGAGCAGAGCGGCAACCTGGTGGTCATCACCGATGCGCAGGGCGTCATCGAATACGCCAATCCGCGGCTGCTGGAAGCCCTGGGTTACGCCGCCGACGAGGTCGTGCACCGCAAGCCTTCGCTGTGGAAGTCCGGCACCATGGATGCGCGCGTCTATGAAAACCTGTGGCAGACCATCGCGGCCGGCCAGGTGTGGCGCGGCGAGCTGCAGAACCGGCGGCGCGACGGCGGCCTGGTGACGGTGGCGGCGACGATCTCGCCGGTGCGCGACGACGAGGGTCGCATCACCCACTACGTCAGCATCCAGGAGGACGTCACCTACCGCCGCGAGATCGAGGAGCAGCTGCGCCGCTCGCAGCGCCTGGAAGCGATCGGCCAGCTGACCGGCGGGCTGGCACACGACTTCAACAACCTGCTGACCGTGGTGATCGGCAACCTCGACCTGCTGCACGAGGAACCGAGCCTGCCGGCGGAGGCGCACGAACTGGTCGACCACGCGCTGACCGCCAGCCTGCGTGGTGCTGATCTGACGCGCCAGCTGCTGGCCTTCGCGCGCCGGCAATCGCTGGCCGGCCGCTCGTTCGACCTCAACGAGATGGTCAGCGGCACCACCGCGCTGTTGCGGCGCACCCTGGGCGAGCAGATCGACATCAAGCTCAAGCTGGCCGACAATTTGTGGTCGGCGGTGGCCGATCCGACCCAGGTCGAGTCGGCGCTGGCCAACCTGGCGCTCAACGCCCGCGACGCGATGTCGGCCGGCGGCCGCCTGACCATCGAGACCGCCAATGCGCGACTCGACGCGCAGTATGCCGCCGGCAATTTCGACGCCACGCCGGGCGACTACGTCATGCTGGCGGTGTCGGACACCGGCAGCGGCATCGCGCCGGAACTGATCGGCCGCGTGATCGAGCCGTTCTTCACCACCAAGCCGCAGGGCAAGGGCACCGGCCTGGGGCTGAGCATGGTCTACGGCTTCGCCAAGCAGTCCGGCGGTCACCTCAAGATCCAGAGCGAGGTCGGTCGCGGCACCACCATCCGCCTCTACCTGCCGCGCGCCGACGCCGGCAGCGTCGAGGCCGTGCACCTGGCCGCCGCGCCGCTCGCGGCAGCGGCGCACAGCGCCACCATCCTGGTGGTCGAGGATAAGGCCGACGTGCGGGCCACGGTCGCGCGCCAGCTGCGCGAGCTGGGCTATCGCGTGATGGAGGCCGCCGACGCTGAGACGGCGTGGGATATCCTGCGCGGCGACGCGCCGGTCGACCTGCTGTTCACCGACGTGGTGATGCCGGCCAGCGTCAGCGGCGAGGACGTGGCGCGTGAGGCGACGCGGCTGCGGCCGGGGTTGAAGGTGCTGTTCACCTCCGGATTCACCGACGCCGTCGACGCCGGCGAGGCGCCGACCGGGCGCATGTATGGCGTCCTGAGCAAGCCCTACCGCAAGCAGGACCTGGCGCGCCGGATCGGCGACGCGCTGGGCGCTTAAGCCACCGGTGTCTGAATCTGCGGCATGTTGACGCAGATGCAGCTGTCCCCAGACAAACGGCGCGACACGACCGCGAGCGCAAGTCGGCCCTGAAGTTGGTAAATTTTCGTTAATCTGCAAAGACTATTGGCCGCCCTTCTTAACTCGCCACCGGGCCCATCTGGCAACGAAACGCCGACTCGGCGCCCCAGATATTGACCGATCGCAGCATCGGCGCCGACTCTAGACGGCCGGCGATTCGCGTCAGCAATTCAATAGGTTAGTTCCGTTCTGCCGATCCGGCGTATCCAATTGGCGCCTACCAGATGCGGTAGGACACGCTGGTTTTGACTCCGTCGTGACCTTCCCGCTAGAGTCAATTCGCGTTCAGAAACAACGGGTAAGCTGGCTCTATGGGGATGGAGCCTCGCGCACCCTCTGAAGCGCGGCAATCGGGGCCCGTGTCGGCGATATCCGGCAGGGGGTAGTTGGGAAGGGGATTGATGGCGATTTCGACAGCGGACGGGCGGTAACGGCCCGCGACCGCACCGGGGACTTGATCACGACACGGTCTGACTCCGCCGTACTGGCGCGACGCAGCGATGCGCCGGCGCTCGGGATGGTGATGCGTCAGCGCATGAACTGAGCGGCACGCCGGCATACGCGGCGCTGCCGAACGTGGATCGCAGCCGCAGGCGCGCGGTGCACCACCCCGGTCGAGACCGACATCACTATAGTCCCCCTCCGTGGGAGGGTGGCGTGCGTGCAATGCCCATGAACGTGTCAGCCAGGGTCGGCCGGACGGCCGCCCGTTGCGCGGCATAAGGGGGCCGCGGGATGGCACGGGTCCTGTCTGTCTCGGGCCAGCGCGTGGCGGCGCTGGATGCCGGCTGGCAGCTGACGGCGACGGCACCCGGCGCGGTGGCGGATCCGGCCGGGCTGGCGCAGGCGCACGCCTGGACAGCGGCGTCGGTGCCGGGCACGGCGGCACAGGCGCTGCGCGACGCCGGACACTGGACGCTTGCGGCGCCGACACCCCTGCATGATTGCGATTTCTGGTACCGGACGCGCTTTGCCGGCGACGGTGCGCGGGCGCTGCGGCTGCATGGTCTGGCGACGCTCGCCGAGGTCTGGCTGAACGGCGAGAAGCTGCTCGGCTCCGACAACATGTTTCTTGCCCACGAGGTGGATGCGCGGCTGGCCGGCGACAACGAGCTGTGCCTGGCGTTCCGCGCCCTGCATCCGGCGCTGGCGAAAAAGAAGGGCCGTGCCCGCTGGCGGCCGCGCATGATCGAGCCGGGCGCCCTGCGCTTCGTGCGCACCACGCTGCTGGGCCACATGGCCGGCTGGTGCCCGCCGGTGCATGCCGTCGGTCCGTGGCGGCCGGTCGAGCTGGTCGAGGAAACCGGGCCGCTGCGCGTGCGCGGCGCCGACTTGCGCACGCATGTCGAGGGCAGCACCGGCGTGCTCGGCCTGACGCTGGCCGCCGACTGGCATGGCGCCGCTCGCCCCGACGCGGTGCTGGAAATCGCCACGACTCGCGTTCCGCTCGTCTGGCAGGACGCGCAGACGCTGGCCGGCGAGGCCCGCCTGGCCGACGTCGCGCTGTGGTGGCCGCATACCCACGGCACGCCGGCGCTGCACGATGTGCGCGTGCTGGTCGGCGACGTCGTGGTCGATCTCGGCCGCGTCGGCTTCCGCACCATCGAGGTCGATCGCGGTCCCGACGACAACGGTTTTGCGCTCAAGGTCAACGGCCAGCGCGTCTTCTGCCGCGGCGCGTGCTGGAGCAGCGCCGACATCGTGTCGTTGCCCGGCACGCGTGCCGCCTACGCGCCGTGGCTCGAGCGCCTGCGCGACGGCGGCATGAACATGGTCCGGGTCGGCGGCACCATGGCCTACGAGAGCGACGATTTCTTCGCGCTGTGCGACGAGATGGGCGTGCTGGTGTGGCAGGACTTCATGTTCGCCAACCTCGACTATCCGGCCAACGACCCGGCGTTCGTCGACAGCGTCAGCCGCGAGGCCAGCCAGCTGCTCGACCGCACCCAGAGCAGCCCGTCGCTGGCGGTGCTGTGCGGCGGCAGCGAGGTGGCGCAGCAGGCCGCCATGCTGGGCCTGCCGCGCGCCGCCTGGAGCAGCAAGCTGTTCGACGAGGTGCTGCCGGCGGCAGTGCGCGCCGGACGGCCCGACGTGCCCTATGTCGCCCACTCGCCGGGCGGCGGCGCTCTGCCGTTCGCGGTCAACAGTGGCGTGTCGCATTACTACGGCGTCGGCGCCTATCTGCGGCCGCTCGAGGACGCCCGCCGCGCCGAGGTGCGCTTCGCCACCGAGTGCCTGGCATTCGCCAACGTGCCGGAGGCCGCCACCATCGCCCGCGTGCTGGAAGGCGGCGAGGCGGCCCCGACCCACCCCAAGTGGAAGGCGCGCGTGCCGCGCGATGCCGGCGCGCCGTGGGACTTCGAGGACGTGCGCGACCACTATCTGCGCCTGCTCTACGGCGTCGATCCGCTGGCGCTGCGCTACGGCGATCCCGACCGTTACCTGCGGCTCTCCCGCGCCGTGACCGGCGAGGTGATGGAAGAGGTGTTGGGCGAATGGCGACGCGGCCGCTCGAGCTGCGCCGGCGGCCTGGTCTGGATGTTCCAGGACCTGTGGCCCGGCGCCGGCTGGGGTGTGGTCGACGCGCTGGGCGCGCCCAAGGCGGCGTGGTACGCGCTGCGCCGCGCCGCGCGGCCGGTGCAGGTCAGCCTCAGCGACGAGGGCGTCAACGGCCTTGCCGTGCACGTGCTGAACGAAACCGCCCGGCCGGTCGAGGCCACCCTGTCGCTGGTCTGCCTGCGCAATGGCGAGGTGCCGGTGCTGCGCGCCGAGCGCAAGCTGGTCCTGCCGCCGCGCTCGGCGCAGGAGATCGCCGCCGCCGCGCTGGGCGAGAGCTTCTTCGACACGACCTACGCCTATCGCTTCGGGCCGCCGCCGCACGACGTGACGGTGGCGGCGCTGGTCGATGCCGCGGGTGCGCGGCTGGCGGAGGCCTTCCATTTCCCGCAGGGTCGTGGCACGGCGCGTGTCGAGCTCGAGCTGTCGGCCGAGCTGGTGGCACAGGCCGATGGCTGGGCCCTGCGGCTGCGCAGCCGGCGTTGCGCACAGTCCGTGCATGTCGAGGACGAGCGGTTTCGCGCCGACGACGAATGGTTCCACCTCGCTCCGGGGATCGAGCGGGTGGTGCGCCTCGTCGCGCGCGAGGGGGCGTCGGGGGCGGTACCCGACGGCGAAGTGTACGCGTTGAACGGTCTGTCTCCCGTGCGGTTCAGGAGAGCGTCATGACACCGGTGGTATTCGACGGCTGCTTCGGCTGGCTGCATCCCGCGGCGGGGAACCGCGGGGTGGTGCTGTGCGCGCCGCACGGTTACGAGGAGCTTTGCGTGCACCGGCAACTGGCCGGGCTGGCCGACCGGCTGGCGGCGGCCGGACTGCCGACCCTGCGGTTCGACTACCACGGCACGGGCGACTCGCTGGGCACCGACGAGGATCCCGGCCGCCTGCGGGCCTGGCTGGACAGCATCCACGGCGCCGTGCGCTTCATGCGCACCCAGCTCGGCGTCAGCGAGGTGGCGCTGGTCGGCCTGCGCCTGGGCGGCACCCTGGCGACGGTGGCGGCGGCCGAACTCGGCGATATCGACCGGCTGGCGCTGCTGGCGCCGCTGGCGAGCGGTCGTGCCTATACCCGCGAGATGAAGGCGCTGGCCGCCTTCTCGCCGCTGCCCGACGACGCGCCGCCGCCCGATCCGCGCACCGCCGACGACATCGAGGCCGGCGGCTTTGTGCTCACCGCCGAGACCATCGCCGCCCTCAAGAGTGTCGACCTGCGCCAGCTCAAGCACAGCCCGGCCCGGCACGTGTTGCTGGTCGATCCGATGCCGGGCACCGAAGACTCGCCGCTGGCCAAGCACCTGCGTGCCATCGGCACGGACCTGCAGGTGACGGCGTTCGACGACTTCGAGCGCTTCATCTGCGAGGTGCACTACGGCCAGCGCACGCCGGAGGCGGTGTTCGCCTGCCTCGTCGACTGGCTGCGCCAGGATGCACCGACGGCGGCGGCGGTCCATCAGCCGCACGTCGTCGCCCGCCTCGAGACGCCAACCTGCGTCGAGACGCCGGTGTGCTTCGGTGACGACGCCCGTCTGGTCGGCATCTGCTGCGAGCCCCGGCCGGACATCGCCGACCGCGGCGCGCCGGCCGTGGTATTTCTCAATACCGGGCACCACCACCACATCGGCGTCAACCGCATGGCCGTGACCTTGGGCCGGCAACTGGCGGCGCAGGGCATCACATCGCTGCGCTTCGACATTGCCGGTCTGGGCGAGAGCCCGGCCTGGCCCGGCCGGCCGGAGAACGAGCTCTACGACAAGGCGTCGTGCGCCGACGTGCGCGCCGCGCTGGACTGCCTGGAGGCGCAGGGCCACCGCGAGTGCGTGCTGATCGGCCTGTGCTCGGGCGCCTTCCTGGCGTTCCACACCGCGGTGCTCGATACGCGCGTCACCAGCCAGGTGATGGTCAACCTGCAGAAATTCATCTGGCGCAAGGGCGACAGCCTGGCGGTGACGACCCGCACCAATACCAAGCTGGCGCGCGACCTGAGTGGCGACGTCGTCAGCGCCCTGCGCAAGCCCGACCGCGTGCTGCGCCTTCTGATGGGTGGCCGCAAGGAATGGCAGACTGTTTGGGCCCTGGTGCGGCGCGCCGCCGAGCTGGGCCGCTCGGCGATCGACCGCGTCGCGCACGCCGCCTTCGGCATCGCGGGCGAAGTGCCGCGCTCGTTCCAGCTGCTGTCAGAAATCGGCACCGACACGCTGCTGGTCTACAGCACCGACGATCCGGGCCTGGTCGAGCTCGAGATCCACAATCTGCGGCGGCAGGGCGACGGCATCGCCGGCCTGCGGCGCATCCGGGTCGAGATGATCGAGGGCGCCGACCATACGTTAACGTTGCGGCCGGCGCGCGCCCGCCTCGCCGGCATCATCGAGGCGCACCTGAAATCGCGGCCGCGAAGCGAGACGCCGGCCGATGCCCGGCCGCTGCCGCAGCTGCAGCCGGCCCGCGCGGCGTAGCACGCGGCGGCCCTAAACGGCCACGCCGCGGCGCGTGACCGGGCGGCGAGCCATCCGCGTTCCGTCGCCCGCGGCCATCACCGCCCGGGGGTAGTGGCCGCGCTTGCGTCAGAGAAAGCCGCGCAGCTCGGCAAGGAAGGCGTCGAGGCGGTCGTGGTGCACCCAGTGGCCGGCACCCTCGAAGGACACCACCTTGGCGTTGCTGAAGTGCCGGATGCGGCCGTCCTCGAGCGGGTTCGAGGCCCAGCTCTCCTTGCCGTAGATCAGCATCGTCGGGCACGCGATGCGCGTCCATAGATGCTCGACGTCGCCGTCGGTCATGTCATAGGGCGCCCAGGCGCGCACGTAGTTGTCGAACTTCCAGCTGTAGGTCCCGTCCTCGTTCTGGTTGACGCCGTGCTGGGTCAGGTGCCGCGCCTGGTCGGGCGAGAGGTGCTTGTTCTCTTCCTGCATGCGCTTGAAGGCGTCCTCGATCGAGGCGTAACGCCGCGGCAGGCGGCCCGACAGGCCGCGCTGCTCGTCGATCCAGCGGCGCATGCGCTCGTCGATGGTCTTCCTGGCACGCTCGGCCTGCATGCGCGGCGACGGCCCCAGGCCCTCGATCGCCACCAGCCGGCGCACATGATCGGGGTAGATGCCGGCGTAGCGCAGCGTGATGTTGCCGCCCAGCGAATGCGCCACGATGGTCACCGGCGCCAGCGCCTGCTGGTGGATCAGTTGCGCCAGATCGTAGATGTAGCCGGCCATCGAGTAGTTGCCGTCGGGCGACCACTGGCTGTCGCCGTGGCCGCGCAGGTCGGGCGCGATGATGTGCCAGTCCTTGCGCAGCGCCGCCGCCACCCAGTCCCAGTTGCGGCAGTGGTCGCGTCCGCCATGGATCAGCAGCAGGGGCGGCGCGTCGGGATTGCCCCAGTCGACGTAGTGAAGTCGCAGGCGCTGCGAGAAATAGATGCGCGAGGTAGGGCCTGCGGGGTCGATCGTCGCTGTCATGAACCACGGCTCGTTGCGTTGCGCGGAACGGGATAAACGCCGGACCGGCGTTGCCCTTCCATATCAGGATTCATGCCCGCGTCCATATGGCTGCGCCGGCCCTGGCCTGCCCAGCGACGCTGGGGGAACCGGCCCAAAGGGCTGACGGGGCGGCGACGAGGTGCTGGTCGCAGAGGACCCGCGACCGACCTGTCCGCCGCCGCGCGGCACCTTCCGCGGGCGCGGGGCGGACGGCCGGCCTGTCAACCGCCGTTCTCGCAGGCCCGGCGGCCGGCCGGCCCATTGGCGCGCGGCGATGCCGTGCTATGGTCGCCGGCAAACGGGAGACAGCGCCATGACCGTCCAGCTCGGCATGTTTTTCATGCCGTTCCACCACCCGGACCGCGACTACGCCACCATTCTGGACGAGGACCGTGAGGCGATCATCCTCGCCGACCGCCTGGGTATGAGCGAGGTGTTCGTCGGCGAGCACTACAGCTCGCTCTCCGAACGCATTCCCTCGCCGCTGATCTTCCTGGCGACCCTGATCGCGCAGACCCGCCGCATCCGCTTCGGCACCGGCGTCATCAACATGCCGGCGCAGCATCCGGCCGTGGTCGCCGGCCAGGCGGCGCAGTTCGATCATCTCAGCCGCGGCCGCTTCATCATGGGCATCGGCCCCGGCGGCCTGGTCAGCGACCTGGAGATGTTCGACAGCGGCCCGGCCGAACAGCGGCCGCAGATGGTGATCGAATCGATCGACACGATCCTCAAGCTGTGGAGCCAGGATCCGCCCTATCGCATCGATGGCAAGTTCTGGAAGATCGGCATCGAGCAGAGCATCTGGCCGCAGTTCAAGGTCGGCACCATCCCGCGCCCGTTCCAGCAGCCGCACCCGCCGATCGCGCTGTCGCTGGTGACGCCCAACTCGTCGAGCGCCGTCACGGCCGGCGAACGCGGCTGGATTCCGGTGTCAGGCAACTTCTTCCATAGCCGCTATCTGCGCGGCCACTGGGAACGCTACGTCGAGGGATGCGAGAAGGTCGGCCGGCGGCCGGATCCGTCGATCTGGCGGGTGGCGCGCTGCATATTGGTGACCCCGACCGACAGCGAGGCCGACGACTACCTCGCCGAGACCGGCAACGGCATGGACTACTACTACACGTTCTTCCGCCACAGCTTCGCGCAGGGCCGACGGGCGCTTTTCATGCTCAAGCCCGATGCCGACATGGCGGACGAGGCGCTGAACGTCGACGGCATCAAGCGCGCCCTGGTGATCGCCGGCAGTCCGCGCCGGGTGCTCGACCAGCTGGTGGCGCTACGCGACCAGATCGGGCCGTTCGGCACCCTGCTGGCGACCGGCCACGACTGGGACCGCCCGGCGATGTGGAAGCGCTCGATGGAGCTGCTTGCCAACGAGGTGATGCCGGGCTTCGCCCGCCACGCCGCGGCGGCGTGACGGAGCCATGGGCAACGGGGCCTCTTCCGCCGTCCCGAGCCTAGCCGCGCGCCGCGTGGCGCGGTCGAGCGGCGCTCTCTCGGCAACCCGAACGATCATTGGCAAGACAAGGTTCCGCCGCGCCGCCAGCCGGGTCTCGGTCCGGACAACGTGCAGGGTAATCGCGTATGGAGTTCTTGCCGCGATATTCCGTCGTCCTGAGCGCAGCGAAGGACCTTGCGGTAGTTGGTTCGAGCACTGCAGCACCGGTGGCTCACCTTCACTGCCAGTAACTGTCATCATCACCGCAAGGTCCTTCGCTGCGCTCAGGACGACAGCCAATTCGCCATGCGTGAATGCCCCGGGGCGACGTGGGGATTGCACAGCGTTGGCGCGCACTTGAACGGAAGGACGGCCGCGATGGACACGCAGGTACGGATGGGCAGCGGCCTGGAGGACGAGTTCCAGACCCTGCACGAGTTCGTCAAGGCGGCGCGCGGCAAGCTGCCGCCGCGTATCTGGGACTACCTGATCGGCGCCGCCGAGACCGAGACCACGATGCGGCGCAACCGGCAGGCGCTGGACTCGATCGCCTTCCGGCCGCGGGTGCTGCGTGACGTGTCGAGTTTCGACGCCGGCAGCACGCTGCTCGGCAAGCCGGTGCGGCTGCCGGTCATGCTGGCGCCGATCGGCTCGCTGGAATCGTTCGACCCCGGCGCCGGCGTCACCGTGGCCAAGGCGGCTGAACGCTTCGGCGTGCCGATGCTGCTGAGCTCGGTGACCACGGTGGAGATCGAGTCGGTGGGCAAGGCCGCCGGCGGCTTCAAGATCTTCCAGCTCTACGTGCGCGGCGACGACGCCTGGATCGACGAACGGGTGAAACGCGCCGTCGACGCCGGCTATGACGCCTTCTGCATCACCGTCGACACCGCCGTGTACAGCCGTCGCGAACGCGACATCGCGCGCCGCTTCGCCAAACCCTGGCGGCAGAACCTCAGCGGCACCCAGTACCAGGCGGCGCTGTCGTGGAAGAACATCGAGCACTTCAAGAAGACGCACCGCATTCCGCTGATGCTCAAGGGCATCGCCACGGCCGAGGACGCCGAGATCGCCTGCCAGCATGGCGTCGACGTGATCTACGTCTCCAACCACGGCGGCCGGCAGCTCGACCATGGGCGCGGCAGCATGGACGTGCTGCCCGAGGTGCTGGCGGCGGTGAAGGGCCGCGCCCGGGTCGTGCTCGACGGCGGCATCACGCGCGGCAGCGACGTCGTGAAGGCGATCGCATCCGGCGCCGATGCGGTCGCGATCGGCCGGCTGTTCTGCTACGGCCTGGCAGCGGCCGGCGAAACCGGCGTGGTGCGGGTGCTGGAGCTGCTGGAGGACGAAATCCGCAGCTGCCTGGGTCTGCTGGGCGTCACGCGCCTGGCCGACGTCGACGGCACCTACCTGCATGCCGCCCAGCCGGTGGTGCCGGCGCACGTGCACAGCGCCCTGCCGCTGCTGGGTGAGGGTTATTGATCGAGTCTGTCATCCCGAGCGCAGCGAGGGATCTCTGCGGATCGGCGCACCGGGCGTCGCGACGACAAGATCCCTCGCTGCGCTCGGGATGACGCCCTGAACGAAGGAGATGCACGTGCCCGACGCGAGAACTTCAAACAGCATCACCGGCCGCAGCGCTTTCCTGGCGCTGATGCGCGACGAGGGCGTCACGCGCATGTTCGGCAATCCCGGCACGACCGAGCTGCCGATCATGCATGCGCTGACCGAGCAGCGCGACATCGGCTACGTGCTCGGCCTGCAGGAGGCGGTGGTGATTGCCATGGCCGACGGCTTCGCGCGCGCCTCGGGCCGGCTCGCCTCGTGCAACGTGCATGTCGCGCCCGGCCTGGGCAACGCCATCGGCGCGATCTACACGGCGAAGATGTCGGGCACGCCGATGATCGTCACCGCCGGCCAGCAGGAGCAGGGCCACGGGCTGACCGAGCCGCTGCTCTACGCGCCGCTGGTGCCGATCGCGACGCCGGTCGTGAAATGGGCCACCGAGGTGACGCGCATCGAGGATTTGCCGCGCATCATGCGCCGCGCCGCCAAGATCGCCACCACGGCGCCGACCGGCCCGGTGTTCATCTCGCTGCCCGGCGACATCCTCAACGACGAGGCGCCGCTCGACCTGGGCGAGTCGACGCGCGTCGACACCGCGGTGCGGCCCTCGGATGCCGCGCTCGAAGCCTTCGCGCGCCGGCTGCTGGCGGCCAGGATCGCCGGTGATCGTCGCCGGCACCGAGATCGTCACCTCGGATGCGCTCGCCGAGTCGGCGCGCTTCGCCGAGCTGCTGGGTGCGCCGGTGTGGCAGCAGACGGTCAACACCGGCGCGCATTTCCTCTCCGAGCACGCCTGCTTCATGGGCTCGCTCAACCGCAACCAGCGCGCGGTGCGCGACATCCTGGCACCGCACGATGTGCTGCTCTGCCTCGGCGCCGACGTGCTGCAGATGTCGGTCTACAGCGAGATCGAGCCGCTGCCGGCGGACACGCGCGTGCTGCAGATCGGCCA